>JAYUCM010000185.1:0-10749 GCA_043740355.1 Acidobacteriota bacterium
GGAGCCAGACGGTGGTGCCAGAATTTCCGGAAGAGTTGGTGTCAGATTTTGCGGAACCCACATTCGCCCCATTTTCGCCAATTCCGGCAGTCCAAAGGCCCGTCAGGCGCCTTGATCGTCGATCCTGGCGCTTTCTAGACGGTCGTTTTTCGCCGGAACGGCCTTTTTTCGCGCTCCAACCGCCGCTCCGCCAGAAAAAAGGCGTCAATCTCACATTTCAGCCTCAGATCCACCCCCACGGGCGGCCTGGACCCCGAGTTTCTCGAGGCTTCTATCCTTTGAAGCTCTTAACCGTCTCGACGAACGCGATCGCGTTGTCGACGGGCGTTTCCGGCAGGATGCCGTGGCCGAGGTTCGCGATGTGGCCGGGGAGGGCGGCGCCGTCTTGGAGCATGGCGAGCGTGAGGCGGCGCACGGTCGCGATGTCCGCCAGGAGTGCGCACGGGTCGAGATTGCCCTGTAGCGGATGCGAGCCGCCCAGCGCGCGGGACGCATCGGCGAGACCTGTGCGCCAATCGGCGCCGATCACGTCGGCGCCGCACTTCGAGACGGCGCCGGCCGCGTGGGCCGTGTCGAGGGCGAAGTAGATCGTGGGAACCCCTTCCGCGCGCACGGCGTCGAGCACACGCTTGACGTAGGGGAGGGAGAACGTCGCGTAGTCCGCGGCTGAGACCAGTCCCGCCCAGGTGTCGAAGAGCTGGATCGCCTGAGCTCCGGCGCGGACCTGGGCGACGAGATAGCGGATCGTCGTCTGCGTCGTCTTGTCGAGCAGGCCGTGCGCGATCTCGGGGGCGGCGTAGAGCATCCGCTTCCAATGTCCGAACGTCCGCGACCCTTCGCCTTCGGTGAGATACGCGGCCAGGGTGAACGGCGCCGCGGCGAATCCGATCAACGGGACGCGTCCCTTGAGCTCCTTGCGGAGGATACGGATCGTCTCGTAGACGAACGGAACTTCGGTCTCGATCTCGGGAACGACGAGGCGGGCGACGTCGTCGGCGGTGCGCACGGGCGGATCGACGACGGGTCCTGGGTTGAAGTCAAGGTTCAAGCCCATCGCGGGGGCGGGGACCAGGATGTCCGAAAAGAGGATCGCCGCGTCCACGCCGAGCCGGTCGACCGGCTGCAGCGTCACCTGGGCCGCGAGCTCGGGAGTTCGGCACAGCGTCAGGAAGTCCACCTTCTTGCGGACCTCGCGGTACTCGGGGAGGTAACGGCCGGCCTGGCGCATGATCCACACCGGAGGGCGCGACACGCGCTCGCCCCGGCAGGCGCGAAGGAAGAGGTCTTCGCTGGGTGCCACGCTGCTACTCGTCCAGGATCGACTTGGCGATCGTCGAGAGCTGCATGAACGACGTGCCCTCGTAAATCTTCCCGATCTTGACGTCGCGGTAGTACTTCTCGACCGGATACTCCGTCGAGTAGCCGTTGCCGCCGTAAACCTCGACCGCCATCGCGCAGATCTTCTCGGCCGCCTCGCTGGCGTACAGCTTCGCCATCGCGGCCTCTTTCACGAAGGGAAGGCCCGCGTCCCGCAGGCGCGCGGCGTTGTAGACCAAAAGCCGGGCCGCCGCGAGGCGCGTCGCGCCGTCGGCGAGCTGGAAGCGCATCGCCTGGAACTCGGCCAGGCGCTTGCCGAATTGAACCCGCTCCTTCGCGTAGCCGATGGCCGCGTCGAGAGCCGCCTGGCCGACGCCGAGCATCTGGGCGCCGATGCCGATCCGTCCCTCGTTCAGGGTTTCGATGGCGATCTTGTACCCCTTCCCGACGGGGCCGAGCAGCCGGTCCGCGGGGATGCTGCAGTTTTCGAACAGGACCTCGCACGTCGAGCTTGCCCGGATGCCGAGCTTGCTCTCCCGTTTGCCGAGCGAGAAGCCCGGATCGCTCTTCTCGACGAGAAACGCCGTGATCCCCTTGTAGCCCGCCGCCGGGTCCACGGTCGCGAAGACGAGGAAGATCCCCGCCTCGGCGGCGTTGGTGATCCAGAGCTTCTGGCCGTCGAGAACGTAGTGATCGCCCCGCAAAATCGCGCGGCACTGCATGGCGAACGCGTCGGAGCCCGAGCCCGCCTCGGAAAGACAGTACGACGCCACCGTGTCGGTCGATGTCCGCGGCAGGTACTTGCCTTTCTGCTCCGGCGTTCCGTTCCGGTCGATCGCGTTGTTGACGAGCGTGTTCTGCACGTCCACGAGGACGCCCACCGCGGCGTCGGCCTGCGAGAGCGCTTCGACCGCGACGCACGCCTGGAAAAAGGTCCCGCCCGCGCCGCCGTATGCCTCCGGCACGTCGATTCCCATCAGGCCCATCGTGAAGAGCTTCGGAAGCAGCGCCGGGTCGTAGCAGCCCGCGGTCTCCATCGCGCGCGCGATCGGCGCGATCTCGGCCTGGGCGAAATCGTGGACGGAGTCGCGGAAGAGGGCCTCGTCTTCCGAAAGGACGGACAGCGGGGACGGGACGACGCTCGTGGACATGGGCGGCTCCTGGTCGTTAGCCGCGCATTGTAGCGAGGCGACCCCCACGCTGTCCCCACCCGCCCTCTTTTAGGGCAGCGTGACCGTCGTGACGACCTCCGTCCCCTCGGCCAACGTCGCAGCGGTCGATGCGTGCTTCGGACCGAGGCTGACCGTCAGCTCGTACGCGCCCGGTGCGAGGGACGAAACCGTCGTCGTGCCGTCGGCTCCGGTCGGAGGGGTCCGATTGAACGCCGAAAGGTAGCTGCCCCCGAGATAATCGGGAACCGCCCGGCATTCGACACGTGCACCCTCGACCCGAGTGCCGTCCTGGGCGATGACGCTGACCCGAACACGTCCGGGACGCGGAGCGCGCAGCACGACGTCTTCACCGTTCTGCGGCTGGACGCCGACGGCGCGTGCCGGCGGGAATCCGGCGGCGACGGCGATCACGTCGATCGGCCCGTCGGCAGGAGCCGTCACCAGGAACGTCCCGTTGACGTCGGAGGATGCGTTGACGGCGCCCATCCCCGAGGGCGGAGCGCCCGACGCGGCGGCCATCACCATGGCGCCCGCGATGGCGTTTCCGTTGGCGTCGAGGACGTGTCCGCGGACCGTGCGGCCGGGCTCCAGGTGCACGTCGATCGCAGGAACGTCGCTGTCGTTCGCGACCGTCACCGGCGGCACCACCGGGCTCCGATAGCCTCCTGCTGCGACGGTGATCCCGTAGGTTCCGGCGTCGAGCCCGTCGACGAGGAACGATCCGTCCGGCTGCGTTCCGTCCTGCATCACGCGCTTGTGCCCGTCCCCGCCCGTGGCGGCGCCGGCGGCCGTCACGGTGACGATCGCTCCGGGGACGGGTTTTCCTTCGGCGTTCGTCACGTGGCCGGAGATCCCCGCCGTCTTCATCGGGATGTCGACGACCGGGCTGGGCTGGTCCGGGACCTGGATGGCGACGGCCGACGCCCCGCCTCCGAAGAACGCGCCTCCCGCGCTGACGCGGACGGCGTAGGCGCCGGCGGTGTCGAGCCCGATCTGGTATCGGCCGTCGGCGTCGGTATGCGACTGCCGGAGATCCTTCTGCGTCGCGGCGGGGTCGGACGCGATGAAGAAGAGCATCGCGTTGCCGACCGGCTGTCCGCCTTTGAGGACCCTGCCGGTGAGGTTGATCTTGGACGACTCGTCGAGGTCGTGGACCGTCGTTTCCCCCTCGCGAACGACGACCTGCTTCATCCCCCCGATCAGCATCAGCGGCCCGCCGCCCGTCGGCGCGCGGATCACCATGTACTCGCCCGGGGCGATCTTCTCGAACGAGTACCGCCCGTCCGGCCCCGTCGACGCCGTTTGCGGTCCGCCGCCCATCCCCATTTTCGTCAGCAGCACCTGGACGTTCGGCAGGATCGCTTTCTGCGCGTCGCGCACGAGGCCGGTGATGTTGCCGCCGCGCGACAACGTGACGACGAAATCGTCCGTGTCGGCGTCGGCGCCGATCTCGACCCGGCCCGAGCTGGGGGAGTAGTCCGGCTGGGTCGCATCGACGGCATAGGTGCGCGGCTCGAGGCCTGCGATCTCGAACCGCCCGTCGAGTCCCGAGATCGCCAAGCCCGCCGCGTCGCGACTCCCGGTCATCATGAAGCCTTGCGGCGGCGCGACCGACACGGTCGCTCCGGGGATCGGAGCGCTGTCCTTCGCGGCGACGACGCGTCCGCGGAGCGCGCGGCCGTCTTCCAGGATCAACGTGCCGGCATCCACGACCTGATCCGAGACGACCTTGAGGCCGCTCTTCCGCGCCGGCGCCTTGCCTTCGGCCTTCGCCGTGATCGTGACCATGCCGGGATCGACGCCGTCGAGACGGAAGTTCCCCGCGGGGTCGGTGAAGATCTGGTCGTCGTCGGGTCGGCTCCCCATGACGATGCGGAACCCCGGTCGCTCCTGGTTTTCCTTCGCCTCGGGAAACGCCTGCACGCGAAACCCAGGCACGACCGTGCCGCCCGCGAACTGCACCCTGCCCACGATGCTCCCGGTCTTTTCGAGCGTGAAGTCCACCGCGGTATCGCCGGGGATCGCTCCCTCGCGGCTGGCGTCCGAGTAGCCGATCGCGCGAACCGACAGGTTGCGCAGCGGCTGATCGCCCAAGCCCGCGAGCCGGAAGCGGCCGTCGGCGTTCGAGTGGGCTTCACGCGACAGCCGCGCCTCGCCGGCGAGCGAGATCCCGGAGATCGACGCTCCCGCGACCGGCTGGCCGTTCGTGTCGGTGATGCGGCCGGCGATGCTCTTCGATTCCTTGACGCGCAGCGTGCCGAGATCCGTCGTCTCGCCGCTCCGGAGCTTGACCCCCTCTTTGATGACGTCCGCGAAGTCCGGCGGCTCGAGCGTCACATCGAACGTCCCCGCATCGAGCGACTTGAGGAGGAACTTTCCGTCGCCCTCCGCGACGATCTTGTCGTGGTCGACGTTGCTCGAGCCGACCCCGAAGCCGCGGCGCCTACCGCCGCCTTGGGGCTGGAGGCGCGCTTCGACGTCCTTGACCGGGGCGTCCGCCTCTGTGACGAGGCGGAACCTCAGATTTCCGCCCGCGTCGAGCCTCAGCTCGAGATCGCCGCGATCGGTCCCCGCCTCGATCGAGATCGGTCCCTCGTCGAGCGATGCGAGCCCTTCCTTGGTCGCGCGCACCGTGTACCGGTTCCCCGCCATGATCCCGTCGAAGGCGAACTTGCCGTCGACGCCGGTCCGCAGCGCGCCGCGCGTTTCGCGCATCATCGCGAAGAGGCTTCCCTCCGAAGCCGTCGCCGTGACGATCGCGTCGGCGAGCGGCTTGCCGTCCTGTCCGACAACGCGCCCCGCGATGCGGCCGCCCGGTTGAAGGAAGAGGGTGTTCGCCTCGGGCTTGCGCTCTTCGTCCGGCGCCGCCGGCTTGGCGATCACCCCGTCGAGACGAGCCCGCGCCTTCCCCGGAGCGATCGCTTCGACCACGACGATGCCAGGAGCGCAATCGCCGAGCTGGAACGTTCCGTCTTCGCCGCTTTTCGTCACGTGCGCCGCCTCCGTTCCGAAGCGCGCCGCATCCCGCTCGAGCGCCGTCACGGTTGCCCCTGCGACGGGCTTTTGCGTCGTCAGGTCGAGCACGCGGCCGACGACGACCGTGCCCCGTTTCAGCCGCAGATCGAGGACCGCCCCCGCCGGAACGTCGACCGCGCCGGCCGGCGCGGCACCGGGGAGCTCGACGCGCACCGCGAACGGGCCGCGTCCCAACCCTTCGAGCTGGAACGATCCGGACGCGTCGGTTTTCACGACGACGGCCTTCGCCACGTCGAGGCGTGCGCCCCTCCGGCCGCTGGCTTCCGCTGGCGGCGGCATCGGGATCGCGCGGACGATCGCCGCGGCGGCGGGCTTCCCGTCCGGTCCCTTGACCTTTCCGGTGATCGTCTTGACCGGCGCGGGCTTGGCCGGGGCATGCGCCGCCGCCGGGGCAGGCGCAACAGCCGGCTTGGGATCGGCTGCAGCGACGGGTGTTGCGACGGCGAGACAGACGGCACAGACGAACGAACCGAATCGCATGGGGGGAAACCTCCTCGTTCGGACGAACCACCCGTTATACGCGCGGGCCGGCGTTCTGGTCGACTCGTCTCCGGTCAGCCGGCGCGTCCCGACAGCACCACCGCGTCGCCGCCGTAGATGGTGGACGGGAAGAGGATGGGGAGCAGCTCGTTCAGGAACTGCCGGCGCTTGTACGCGGCATGGCTGGCGAAGTGCGCGTCGTAGAGCGTGCTCA
Organism: Acidobacteriota bacterium; assembly: GCA_043740355.1. Classification (GTDB taxonomy): domain Bacteria; phylum Acidobacteriota; class Polarisedimenticolia; order Polarisedimenticolales; family DASRJG01; genus DASRJG01. Next base: position 6,220 of record JAYUCM010000185.1, read on the forward strand.
GGTACGCCTCGAGCGGAAAGATCTGGAGCTCCACCGAGAAGAGATACGGGACGTCCGACGACGGGTCGTCCATCAAGATGTCGACGATCTCCTTCAGCACGAGGAATCCGCTCCCGGACTGCGGGTCGAGCCGAGCGCGGTCGCGGCTGCCGGCGAGCGTGTCCACGCGGTCGCGGCATCGCAGCGGTCCGCCGAAGGCGGCCACCAGCTGCCGCTCCAAGGCGTAGGCCTGGGAACGATCCCCGACGATGAACATCGCGCCCAAGAGGTCCTGCACCATGCGCGGATCGGGGATCGCACGGCGAATCATCTTGGAGAGGATCGATCCGCTGTACCGCCCCAATCCGGGCCAGCGCGGCGACTCCGCGATGCGAATCCAGCCGTCGTCGGCGAGCCGGTCGGTCTCGGGGTCCGCTTCACGCTTGAAGCGCGACCGGTAATGGAAGATCTCGATCGCCGGATCCTTCCCCGCGGCGGGCAGCCGCCGCGGACGAAAGCGGAACGATCGCGCGCCGGGCCGCGGCTGTCGTTCCATCTTCAGCCCGAACGCGCCGTCTCCTCCGCGCTCCAGGATGCCGAAGACTTCCACTTCGTCCTCGCGCGTGACCTCGGACAGCAGGGCGTCCTTGACGATCTGCTCGAAGCGGGCGCGGTGCTTCGGGCCGTCCCGCACCGAGCGCGAGTGGTCGATGTCGAACAGAAGCTTCGCGAGATAGAGCTTTCGCTGCGCCTCGTAGCGCGAGCGCGTGTACGGACCTTCGAACGTCGCCTTGAGCAGATCCTTGATCGTGCTCGCGCCGCGCGTCTCGGGAAGCGGCGCCAGATGCCGCGCGAGCGAGTCGGGCACGAGCCGGAGCAGATCGTTGAGGTACGCGTCCGCATCGTGGAAGTAAGGGCCGAGATCGACGGCGGTGGACGACCTGCTCCCGGCGGGCATCACGTAGCCGCGGACCACGCGTTCGAAAACCGCCGCGTCGCGCGTCATCCGGCGGTACGTGTCCAGCCAGAGGCGCGCCAGCGCCGGGTGGCGGCTTGGAAGGCGCGGGTCGAGCAACGGGTGGGCGTCGTACGCCGCGGCGAGCTGTGCCTCGGGCGTCGAAGCGGAACGTGGCGGGGTCATCGTCACGACGTTTCTCTCGCGGAAGCGAGAGTACCAAAGGGCCGGGTGCGGCGCGAACGGTGGTAACGTGCGCCGCGCTGCTCTCGGAGGACCGTGATGGCCGACATAACCGACGGGGGGAAGCCCATCCACACGAGTGGCGAGCTCCCCGCTTTGGGGTCGGCGGCTCCGGATTTCCGTCTCGTCGCGGGCGACCTCAAAGACGTCGCCCTGGGCGGCTTCAGTGGGAAGACGAAGGTCCTGAACATCGTCCCGAGCCTGGACACCAGGGTCTGCGCGATCTCCACACGCAAGTTCAACGAGAAGGCCGCGGCGTTTCCGAACGCGGTCGTGCTGGTCGTTTCCGCGGACCTTCCGTTCGCGATGAGGCGCTTCTGCTCGACCGAAGGGCTTCACAACGTGGTGCCGCTCTCGATGATGCGCGGCCGCGGTTTCGCCAAGGACTACGGGGTGCTGATCACCGACGGCCCGATGGAGGGGGTCACCGCCCGCGCGGTGGTCGTCATCGATGCCGATGACAGGGTCGTGTACACGCAGCTCGTCCCCGACATCGGCCTCGAGCCGGACTACGACGCCGCCCTCGCCGCGATCCCCCGGTAGACGTGGCGCCGGCCATGGACTACGCGATCGAAGGCTGGGCGATCGAAAAGTCGTTCGCGAAGAAGCGCTCCCTCAAGGATCTGTTCACGTCTCCGTTCAAGGCGCCCGAGCGCGTTTTCGCCCTTCGCGGGGTCGATCTGCACGTGAAGACGGGGGAGATCTTCGGCCTCCTAGGCCCGAACGGCGCGGGGAAGACGACGCTCCTCAAGATCCTTTCGTGCCTCGTCCTCCCCGACGCGGGCCGCGCCGAGCTTCAAGGCGAGGACGTCCGCCACGAGAACAAGGTCAAGCCGCGGCTCGGGCTCGTGCACTCCGACGAGCGCTCGTTCTACTGGCGGCTTTCGGGGCGGGACAACCTCCGGTTCTTCGCGCGCCTTTACGACGTCCCCGGAAAACGCATCGACTCGAGGATCGACGAGCTGTTGCGCAAGGTGGACCTCGCCGAGGCGGCGCCGCGGCGCTTCTCCGACTACTCGTCCGGGATGAAGCAGCGCCTCGCGATCGCGCGCGCCCTCCTCCACGACCCGCCGATCCTCCTGATGGACGAGCCGACGCGGAGCTTGGATCCGGCGGCGTCTCTGTCCCTGCGCGCTCTCATCCGCGACGAGCTCCGGGGGCGCGATGGGAAGACGATTCTTCTCGCAACCCACAACCTGCGCGAGGCCGAGGCGTTGTGCGATCGGGTCGCGATCCTCGTGGAAGGGACGGTTCGGCAGGTCGGCACCGTCGCCGAGGTCCGCCGGTGGGGGATCGACGAGCGCCAGTTCCGGCTCGAGATCGGCAACTGGCGCGACGGGATCGCCGGTCCGTTCCGCCTCGTCTCGGCCGAAAGCATCGACGGCATCCGGCGCGTCGTCGTCGCGCTCGATCCGGATCGCCCTCTCGACGACGTGTTGAAGGCGGTGATGGCCCAGGGCGGCGTCGTCCACTCGTGCGACCGGGTCGAGCCGGATCTCGAGGAGGCGTTCTCGCGACTGCTCGCGGCGGAGTCGGCGCGGGGACGCGCGTGACGCGCCTGCTCACGAAGATCTGGGCGTTTCTCGTCCGCGATTTCCTGTCCGACCTCTCGTACCGGTTCGCGTTCGTCCTGCAGCTGGGCGGAATGTTCTTCGCCGTCGCCGTGTTCTTTTACGGCAGCCGGATGATCAATCCTCAGACCGCCGGACTCGACGGGGTGGAGCCGTTCCCATGGCTGCTCGTCGGCATCGCCTTCCAGCTCTACTTCTCGACGGCGCTCTACTCTTTCGCGGCCAAGGTGCGCGGCGAACAGGTTCTGGGCACGCTCGAGGCGATGCTGGTCTCGCCGACACCGACGTCCGTCGTGATCTTTTCGTCCACCGCGTGGGATTTCACTTGGGGCGGATTGCGTCTCCTCGTCTACCTCCTGTGCGCGGTCTTCGTCTTCGGGGTCAAGCTCAACGTGACGAGCCCCACGGCGTTGGCGCTCGGCGTGGGGCTGACGCTGTTGTCGTCCGCGGGGATCGGCATGCTCTCCGCTTCGTTCATCCTCTATTTCAAGCGCGGCGATCCGATCAATTTTCTTCTCACGATGGGAACGACGTTCTTCGGCAACGTGATCTTCCCTTCGAGGCTCCTCCCCGCCCCGGTCCAGTGGGTGTCCGAGTGGCTGCCCATGAGCTGGTCGCTCCAGGTCGTCCGCAGCGCACTCTTACGCGGCGCGTCGCTCAGCGACGTGGCGCGCCCGATCGGGCGGCTCGCCATTCTGACGGCGGTCCTCGTCCCGCTCGGCCTTTGGGGAGCCCGGATCGCCATCCGGAAGGCCAAGCGCGAGGGCTCGCTCGTCCAATACTAGATGAGAGTTTTCGTCGTATATTCCCCTCGACGACCATGCGCGTTCTCGCCGGCATACCGGTGCTCCTCTTCGGCGTACTCGCCGCCGCGGCGACGGGGGAGGTGGCGGAACGCGATCTCCGGCAGGCCATGGGCTATGCCCAGCGCGGTCTGGCGGCGCTCCAGAAGGGAAACGTCGCGCGGGCCCGCGAGGACTTCGTGCGCGCCGTTTCGAAGATCCCGAACCTCCCCGACGCCCACGCCGGCCTGGGTCATCTCGCGATGCGCGAGAAGCGGTTCGAGGACGCCCTCCGCGAGTACCGGCTCGCGGAAACGGGATCGACGGAGATGATCTCGTTCCGGGTCCAGCTGGAAACCGAGAGGTACGCGAGGTCGAGGGACGAGCTGCAACGCCTCAGGGCGCTCGAGATGCAGCTCGCGCAAGCGGCCAACCGGAATCAGATGCGTGTCGGGAGCGGCACCAACGCCACCGGCCACCTGAGCGCCGGCCAGGTCGAACGCGAGCTCGCGGAGGTCGGGGCGAGGGTTCGCGTTCTCGAAACGATGAGCCCGCCTGCGCCCGATGCCTCGTACGAGCCTCCCGCCGAGGCTCTCTTCTTCCAGGGCAACGCGTTGTTCGACCTGCAGCGGATCGACGAGGCCGTTCACGTCTGGGAATCCGCGGCGAAGCGGATGCGGACGTCCGGGCCGCTCCACAACAACCTCGCCGTGGCGTACTGGAAGCAAGGACGGCTCGACGACGCGTGGGCCTCGTTGCGGCGCGCCGAGGCTCTCGGGTTCAAGGTCAACCCGAGCTTCCGCACCGATCTCTCGAAGGCGAGCCCCGAGACCGCAGCGCGTACCGACGTCGCAGCGGGGGCGGGACACTAGGGCTAGGGGCTTGGTTTCTGACCCTTCGATCCGTCCATAGTGGTTCTGAGAATGTCCGACCAGTGGCGTACAACCCGTCGGTTTCGGAGCGCTCCGGCATTCGAAAGCGCCTTCTGAGGTGTCTCGGG
>JAYUCM010000186.1:0-27236 GCA_043740355.1 Acidobacteriota bacterium
CATGGTCGAGAGAGGAATCGAGGACGGGTACCGCTCGTTGACCAGGAGTTTGGGGACGCCGGGATTCTCGTCCATGATCGACGCCTTAACGGTCTTGCCCTCGGGACCGGAAAGCACCTCCGCCAACACGCGCCTCACGAGCGCCTGAATCTCCGGCGAAAAGATGTCGCCGGGCTTCGCATCGCGTCTCGCCTCTTTGATAAGGGTTCCGAGCGCACGCTGGTTGTCATCGACCTCTTTCGGCGTCGATCTCTCGGGACGATCCGGAAGCGTCGACTCGAGCTTCTCATGAAGGGCCATGTAATCCGCCGCGCGCCCCTTGAAGGCGACGACGGCCTCCGCCTCTCCACCGCTGAGCTTCGGCCTGGGGTCCTTCGTGCACGAGCCGGTCAACGCCACCGCGACGACCACGGGCGAAAGCATGAGACGGCCGACCCGAGATCTCATCGTCTTCCTATTCTAGACCCACTTCGGCGAAATCAGAGGGCCGGAGGCGTTTGATCTTGCTACGGTAGCTTGCCGCCTCTACATAGGCCGGTTACGATTCGGGCACCGAATCGAAGGGGAGCTCCGTGATCAAGCGGCTGGCCTACACGCTGGCGGTCTTACTGGGGATCGCACTCGTCCCACGGCCCGCATTCCCCCACCCCTCCGTCGATGAACAAATCGCCGGTCTGACCGCACGGATCGAGCGTCAACCCTCCGATCCGTCGCTCTACCTGAAACGTGGCGATCAGCACCGCTACCGAGGCAACTGGAGCGATTCCTTGGCAGACTACCGTCGCGCCCGCCGGATCGACCCCGCTCTGGAGGTCGTGGACCTTCGCCTGGGCGCGCTCTTCCTGGACCTGGATCAGCCCCGACGTGCCAAGAACGCGCTCGACGTCTACCTCGCGCGACGACCGCGCGATCGGTTCGGACTGCGCTTGCGCTCGCGCGCTTTCCGTCTCCTCGGGATGCCGCTCGCGGCGGCCGAGGACTTGCGCCGCGTCATCGACGCATGTCCGCCGCCGCATCGACCCGAGCCCGACGACTACCTCGAGCGCGCCCGCGCCTTCGAGGCCGCGGGCGGCGACCATCTCGGCGAGGCGATCCTCGCTCTCGATGAGGGGATGGCGGCGCTCGGCCCCATCGTCAGCCTGCAGATCCCTGCCATCGAGCTCGACGTTCGAGTCGGGCGCTTCGAGGATGCGCTTCGCCGGGTCGATGTCCTCGAACGCGGATCGGAGCGCCGGGACGTGTGGCTCTTCAAGCGCGCCGAGATCCTGGAGCGTGCGGGCCCGCCTCAGCCCGATCGGTGAACCGTGACTTCACGCCGGCGGCTCCTCACGGGTCTATGGGTCGCCTCGGCGCTCGCAACGGCGAGCCTGGCGTCGGTGTCCCGCGGCCCGTACCTGCAGATGGGGACGCCGACGAGCATCACGGTCCGGTGGCGGACCGGCTCCCCGAGCGATTCCTGCGTGAGCTACGGCTCGAGCGTATCGAGCCTGACGTCACAAGCGTGCAACCCGACGCAGACCGCGGAGCACGTCGTCACCGTGACGGGGCTCGTCCCCAACTCGCGCGACTACTACTCCGTCGGAACGTCGGCTGGGCCCGAGGCCGGAGGGAGCGCGAGCTACTTCTTCGATACCTCACCGTCACCCGGTGCGGCCATTCCGACACGGGTGTGGGTCCTGGGCGATTCGGGGACGGCCGATGCCAACGCTTCCGCCGTGCGCGATGCCTATGCGGCGTTCAACGCCGGCGCCCGGACGAACCTCATCCTGATGTTGGGAGACAACGCGTACGAAACCGGAACCGACGCGCAGTACCAGGCCGCCGTGTTCACCATGTACGACGGCTCTCTGCGCAACACGGTCCTCTGGCCGACTCTGGGAAACCACGACGGCGCTTCGGCCGACTCGGCCACACAGTCGGGACCCTATTACGACATCTTTACGCTGCCCCGGAACGCCGAGGCGGGTGGTCTGGCGTCCGGCACCGAGGCGTACTATTCGTTCGATTACGGAAACATCCACTTCATTTGTCTCGAGTCGTTCGAGACGAACCGCTCCCCGGGCGCCGCGATGATGCTCTGGCTGCAGCAGGACGTTCTCGCGACCACGCGGCAGTGGATCGTCGCCTTCTGGCACCACCCGCCCTACACCAAGGGATCCCACAATTCGGACACGGAGGGCGAGCTGATCGATATGCGTCAGAACGCGCTGCCGATCCTCGAGCAGGGCGGCGTCGATCTCGTGCTGACGGGACACAGCCATTCCTACGAGCGGTCCTTCTTCATCGACGGTCATTACGGAGTCTCCACGACCTTCGGCAGCGCGATGGTGAAGGACGGCGGGGATGGTCGCGTCGGCGGGACAGGAGCCTACAAGAAGCTCCCGTTGGGGCCGTCGCCGCACGAGGGGGCGGTCTACGTCGTGGCGGGCTCGTCGGGGCAGATCAGCGGAGGAGCTCTGAACCACCCGGCCATGTACCTCTCGCTGAACCATCTCGGGTCGCTGGTGCTCGACGTCAACGGCCGGCGTCTGGACGCCAAGTTCGTCGAATCCTCGGGAGCGGTCGGGGATCTCTTCACCGTGTTCAAGGGGCCTGCTCCCACGACGGACTTCACGTCCAGCGTGACGGCGGGCTTTGCGCCGCTCACGGTCGGCTTCACCGATCTGTCCACGGGTGACCCGACCTCCTGGGCGTGGGACTTCAACGACGACGCCGGCACCGACAGCACCCAACAGAACCCTTCGCACGTATACACCGCAGCCGGGATCTACTCGGTGTCGCTGACGGCATCCAATCTGGCCGGCGCCGACACCGAAGCCAAGCCCAACCTCGTTTGCGTGACCTCGGCCGACGGCCTGGCCGACGCCGACGGAGACGGGATCGCCGACGGCTCGGACGTCTGCCCCTGCAACCCCAGCGCGCCGCCGGGAGACGTCGGACCGTCGATGTCGTTGGGTCCCGCGCCGGAGCAGATCACGTGGGCCGCCTTGCCGCAGGCGACCTTCTACAACGTCTACCGTGGGCAGGTCCTAGACGGCGCCGGCCTCGCGTACAACCACGGCTGCCATGAGCCTCGCTCTTCCGACACGACCTCCTCGGACGTAGCGGTGCCGGCGATCGGCGCGTACTTCTACTACCTGGTCAGCGCCGGCAAATCCTGCGCCGAGGGGCCGCTCGGGATCGCGTCGACGGGAGCGCCGCGTCCCAACCCCGCGCCCTGCCCCTGAGCACTCGACCGCTATACTCGCGTTCATGGCTCTCGCTCCCGGCCGATCGCTGCTCCAGTATCGCCTCGTCGAGCGGATCGGCGCGTTGAGCTAGGGCGGGACCTCGTCGCCCTTCAGCCCCGCGAGGTTGGCCTCGATCTTCGTCACGTATCGAAGCGTCTCGCGGTAGCGCCAGCCCTTTACGGACGGAGCGACCTCGGCGATGCTGCGCCACGCGCAAGAGTCGAGGCGCTTTTCCCGCGCGGTCATCTGGGCCCGCAGCAGGGTGCCGCGGCCGGCGTTGTAGCTCCCCAGCATGAAGTCGCGCCGGTCCTCGAGCGTGGGATGCTCGGTCCACAGCCGCCAGAGGGACCGGTCGTAGCCGATCCCGGCGGCGATGTTCCACTCCGGGTGGTCGATGCATTCGAGCTCGGGATTCCGTGTCTGGATCTCGCGAAACGTCATGGGCATGAGCTGCATGATGCCGCGCGCGCCGACGCCGCTCGTCGCGTCGGGCGATAGATTGCTCTCCGCCATCGCCTGCGCCTTGAAAAGCCTCCAGTCGAACGCCACGCCGAAGAACCGCTTCGAGTACTTCTTGAACAACGGGTCGTAACTGTCGCTCGGCCCGCCCGGGCGTCGCTGCGCGGCGGAAGGCGTCGAGGCCGACAGCAGCACGATCGCAACGACGATCGCTCGGATCAATTGAGCGCGCCCCCGATGATGATCGCGATCGCGATGAAGATCGAGGCGATGAAGATCGCGACGGCGACGTTTCCGCGCTTGAGCTCCTCGGGGAAGCTCACCTGGGGGGTGAGCCGGTCGATCGCCCGGTACGAGACGTACATCAGCACCACGCCGAGCACGGCGTACAGGAAGTTGAGCCCGACGATCGACCACTCCATGCGACCTCCCCGCCTCGCGGCGCCGGTTGACGACTCTAACGGTGCCGGAGGCGCTAGTCGAGGGTCCTCCGGTAGAACTTGAGAGCGATTCCCATGACGACCGTGGTGAAGACCAGGAGCGGCCAGATCGAGGGCCACAGATCGACCCAGCCGTTTCCCTTCAGAAGGATCCCGCGCACCAGCAGCATGAAATGCGTTGCGGGAAGCAGTTTCCCGACCGCCTGGGCCCAGTGCGGCATGCCCCGGAACGGGAACATGAATCCGGACAGGAGCATCGTCGGCAGAAAATAGAAGAACGTGAGCTGCATGGCTTGAAGCTGGTTGTGCGCCAGCGACGAGAAAGTGATCCCGACCGTCAGGTTCGCCGCGATGAACAGCAGGGACACGAGGTACAGCGTCACCACGCTCCCGACGAACGGCACCCCGAAAAGGTAGCGCGCCGCGAGGAGGATCAGCGTCGACTGGATCAAGCCGATGAAGACGTACGGCACGATCTTTCCCGTCATCACCTCGACGGGCTGGACGGGAGTGGCGAGCAGATTCTCCATGGTGCCGCGCTCCCGCTCACGCGTCATGGCGAGTCCGGTCATCATGACCATCGTCATGGTCAGGATCACGCCCATCAGTCCAGGCACAATGGTGTGCTGGGTCAGGGCCTCGGGGTTGTAGAGCTTGTGGATGCGGACGTCGAAGGGAGACGGGGACGAGGCCAGCCGTGCGAGGGGCCCGCGCAGGTCCTTCCTCGCCACCGAGGAGCCGAGCTCGCGCAAGGCGGCGACCGCGGGGCCTCCCGCCGACGGATCGGTCGCGTCGACCTCGATCAGGAGCGCCGGGCGCTCGCCGCGAAGCAGCTTGCGCGTGAAGTCGGCGGGGATCGTCACGACGAACTGCACCTCGCCCTTCTGGAGCGCCTCGCGGGCCGCGGCCTCGCTCTGCATCTCGGCGACGAAGTTGAAGTAGCCGCTCGTCCTCATCGCGGCGAGATAGCTGCGCGTGAACTCGCTGCGGTCCGCGGCGACGACCGCCGTCGGGAGGTCCTTCGGGTCGTTGTTGATCGCGTAGCCGAACAGCGCGAGCTGGATGATCGGAATGCCCACGATCATTCCGAACGTGATCCGGTCGCGGCGGAGCTGCAAGAATTCCTTGAGCACGATGCTCCACCAGCGCGTCACCGAGAAGCGCCTCACGGCCCGGCTCCGAAGTTGTCGGCGGACAAGTTCATCAGGTGGATGAACACCTCCTCGAGCCCCGTCGGCGTCGTCTCGATGCGCTGACCCGTTCCCGCGGTCACGCGGCGCAGCGTGCTTTCCAGGGTCTTTCTGTCCCTGCCGATGACGTGAAGCACCGAGCCGAATGCCGCGACCTGCTCGATCCCCGGCTCGCGCTTCAAGCGCCGTGAGGTGTCGGCCAGGCCGTCGCCGTGGACCGCCCATGTGACGAGGCCCTGCTCCGCGATGATCTCCTCGGCCGTGCCCTGCGCCATCAGCCTTCCGTAGGCGATGTACGCCAGCCGATGGCAGCGCTCGGCCTCGTCCATGTAGTGCGTGCTGACGAGCACCGAGATCCCGCGTACGGCGAGCTCGTGGAGCTCGTCCCAGAATTCGCGGCGGGCCTTGGGATCGACTCCGGCGGTCGGCTCGTCGAGCAGCAGAAGCTGGGGCTCGTGAAGCAGGCAGGCCGCGAGCGCGAGGCGCTGCTTCCAGCCTCCCGACAGCGACCCCGCGAGCTGCGACGCGCGGGAGCTCAGGTTCAGACCCTGGAGCGCCTGGTCCACCACCTGCTTCCGCCGCGGCATTTCGTAGACGCGGGCGATGAAATCGAGATTCTCCCGGATCGACAGGTCCTCCCAGAACGAGAAGCGCTGCGTCATGTAGCCCACCTGGCGCTTGATCTCGTCGGTCCCCAGACGGATGTCGTAACCCAGGCAGGTGCCCGAGCCGGAGTCGGGCGTGAGCAGTCCGCACATCATGCGGATCGACGTCGTCTTGCCGCTGCCGTTCGGGCCGAGAAAGCCGAGGATCTCGCCTCGCGCGACGCGCATCGAGAGGTCCTTGACCACGTGCTTGTCGCCGAAGCGCTTGTTCAACCCGCGGACGTCGATCACCGGGTCGGACGAGGGTCGCGAGCTCATCGCAGCGTTACGGCGACCGGCTGGCCGGGGCGCAGGAGCGGCGCATGCTCGACGTCGGGCCGTGCCTCGACCATGAACACGAGCTTGGCGCGAGTCTCGTTGCTGTAGATGATCGGGGGCGTGTACTCGGGCTCGGCCGCGATGAAGCTCACGGTCGCGTCCACGTCGGCCTTGCATCCGTCGCAGCGCACGACCACCTTGCGCCCCGGAGCGAGCGCGCCCGCCACGGTCTCCGGCACGAAAAAGCGCAACTTCACGTTCGCCGGCGGAAGGATCCGCACGACGGGGCTCCCCGCCGGGACCCATTCCCCCTCGCGATACAGCGTATCGGCGACGAGGCCCGCTTGCGTCGAGGCGACCTGCTTCTGGTCGACGCGCCACGCCGCCTGCGCCAGCGCGGCCCGTTCCGCCTCGACCTGGGAGCGCTGCTCGCGGATCCGATCCTGGCGCGAGGGGAGCCGCGAGATCTTCAGGCGGTTCTTCATCTCGGTGACGCGGGCGGCGGCGACCTCATGGGCGGACCGCGCATCGTCGACCTGTTCCCGCGGGACGATCCCGGCGTCGAGCTGCACCTTCCGGCGCGTAAGCTGCAGAGCGAGCTGCGTCTCGGTCGCGACGGCCTGGGCGAGCTCCGCGTTGGCTACTTCCGTCTCCGGCGCACGCTGTCCCTTTTCGAGGTCCGCGAGGCGCGCCTCGGCGGCGCGAAGCTCCTCTCCGGCCTGGCGGCTCGCCGCCGTTTCCTGCTCGGCCTCGAGCGTGAACAGCGGTGCTCCGGCGGCGACGAGCTGGCCGCGCTGCACCGCGAGCCGCTCCAGCCGGCCCCCGATCGGAGAGGCGACGTGCACGAACTCGCCCTCGACGTACCCCTGATACGTCCCGGTCTTGCCGGCGGCACAGGCGGCGAGCACCGCGGCGAGGAACAGCGCGGCGATTCGGATCATCATCGGTCGACCCCCTACGATCACATCGGGCGCACGTCGCTCATCCTGAGTTTCGGCGCAAGACCGAGGCTTCGCGCGCGTCGCGCCACCGCGTCGGCGTCCGCGGTCCGACCGGCACGAGTCAAGAGCGTCGCGTAGGCGTCCCACGTCGCGGCTCCTTCCGGATCGAGCCGCACCGCTTGCTCCACCTCGGCGATCGCGTCCGCGTGACGCTCCAGAGCCGACAGCATGTTCGCCGCGTTGGCATGGATCGAGGCGCTCCACGGCTCCAGCGCGATCGCCCTTCGATAGAGCTCGAGGGCCCCTGCGTAATCCTGGCGGTTGACTCTCGCTCCGGCCAGCTCGACCAGGGGGCCCGCGGCGTCCGGATGTTCGCGCGCCATCGTCGCGAAAACGTGCTCCGCCTCGTCGAGCTTCCGTTGTCGCGTCAACGACTGGCCGTGCGCGAAGGCGATGTCGAGGTCGCCCGGGTCCCTCGCAAACGCGGCGGCGAACGCGTCCGACGCCTCGCGGCGCTTTCCCAGCGCCGCGAGCGTGATCCCGAGGAAATACTGCCCTTCCGCACGCGCGAATCCCGCGGCGATCGCCTCGCGGAACTTGGCCTCGGCCTGAGGCCACATGCCCGGCCGCGCCTCCTGCGGCGCCACGTGCGCGCGAAGCGAGATCGCCCGCGCGGTGTAGAACGCTCGGTCGGCGGGCGCGAGCTGCGCCAGCGACGCGGGAAAATACGGCTCCACGTCGTACCGGGTGCGCTTCCCTGGCGGGTCCTCGATGCGGGTTCGAATCCAGTGGTCGGTGAACCGAACGTGGTGCTGATCGTCGGGCTCGGCCGTCTTCATGTGACACACCACGCAGTTGTCGGGCGGCGTCGTGGCGCGTCGCGCGGCGTCGGCGGCGGTGCAGGCCTTCGTTTCGTGGCAGCCGAGGCACTTCGACGTGAAGAACTCGGCGGGACGATCGTCGCGGAAGATGGTCTTGTGGGGGTCATGACATGTGAGGCACTCGAGGCGGCCGCCGCTCTCGCGGAAGCAACGTGACAGGAGGAGGCGGTCCACCTGCCCCGAGAGTCCGAAATCATGCAGCGTCGCCTCGGAATAGCGGAAGGGAATCACCGCGGTCGTGATCGGGAGACCCGGACGCCAGTCCTCGAGGGCCGCCTGGTACAAGGACACGCGTTCCGTGAAGTTCGCGTCGCCCAGATGGCACGGAAAGCAAACCTGCATCCGGAGCTCCGCCGAGAGCCGGCGAGGGTTGACGATCGTGGGGTCGCCCTGGCCGGTCGGCGTCGCCCCATGATCCCACTTCGCCACATGCCGCTCGCCCGGACCGTGGCAGCGCTCGCAACCGATGCCGTGAGGAATCGGCTCCTTGTACGCGTTGCTCGCACCCGGCAGAAGCTCCATCCGATCGTTGTGACAGAACACGCAATTGCGCCCGATGTCCCGCGCGAAATAGCGGTTGTCGAGCTCGTAGCCGGGGCAGAGATCCCAGACCGGGTCCTGTGTTTGCCAGCACACCGGCGCCTGAAAGAGCTTCCCCCCCTCGGAGATGAGATACGTCCGGGAATGGTTCGCCGAGCCGACGACCCAGGCCAGCTCCCGCTCGTCGACGGCCGTTTCGCCCCCGCGACCGTCCGCGATCGATTGCCTCATGAAGAACTTCCCGCCGCGCCGGCTCATGCGGTAGCGCAAGCCGGTGGACGGGACCGCGATCGTGTTGTGCGAGGTCCAGTCCTCGACGATGGGCGCGGCGGACATGGGGTACCACGACCGGCCCATTCCCGTACGAGCGAAGGTCGACCAGATCTCCGCGTGGCAGGGCCGGCACGCGTCCTTGCCGACGAATCGCACTCCGGACGGCGCCTCCGTCCCACTTCGCCCGCAGGCGGTCACCGCCACGAGCACGAGCCCGAAGACGGAACTCCTTGGGTTGCGCATTCCGGTCATCGTATCCGTCTTTCGGATCGTGTTCACGGAATCGGGAGAATGCCACCGTGGCCGCGAAATCAATTGTGGTTGGCTCCGAGCCCGGGACCAGACGCCGAGTGACTTATCGGAACTGTCGATAATCCACGATCGCCTGCAGCACGACCCACGCAAATAGGCCACCGATGAGCAGGATCGAAAGCACGCTTGGGATTGCATGCCCCAGCCAAGAAAGCAGGCTGGCAGCGCCGAACGCGGCAAAGAGTAGACTCCAAGCAACGGTCGATGCTCGACTCATGGGGATTTCTGTCGGTGGGTCTCCCCATCGAATACTCAAGTGACCCTTGGGCGTTATCGACCGCCAGCCGAACACCAGCGCGAGCACGATCGCGACGACCGCGGCAACTGCATGGCCATTCGCCCCTTTCATTGGGCCAGGTCGACGGATCGGCTCATCACGGGCTTTCAGTCGCTGGATTCGTTCGAAATGCGTTCACGATCGCAATTCTCGCAGCACTCAGCGCTTCCCGAGGCGTGGCGCAGTTCAAACCCGAAGTGGAGAGCTTGGGGATTCAACCGGCAAGAGGAATGGGCTCCGGGATCTTCTTCATTTTCCGGGCGGCGTGGTAGATGTCGACAGCTTGCTGGGCGTTGAGCCAGAACTCCGGGCTCATCCTGAGCGCCGCGCCGAGCCGGATCGCCATCTCCGCAGTCACGGAACTTCGGCCATTCACGATTCGGTTGACGACCTTCACGTCGCATCCGATGTGGTCGGCAAGCTCCGTTTGAGACATGGCCAGGGGCTTCAGGAACTCCTCGCTGAGGATTTCTCCCGGGCTCGTCGGTTCTCGCTGAAGCTTCATCTTGTCGTCCTAACGAAACTAGTGGTAATCGGTGACTCTCACTCGTGAGGGGCCTTCCGGCGTCCACTCGAAGACCACTCGCCACTGATCGTTGATTCGAATGCTGTAACGGCCATCCAGCCTTCCCTTGAGCGCCTCCAATCGATTTCCTGGAGGACTCCTCAGATCGGAAAGCTTGAACGCGTAGTGCAGCATGTCGAGCTTTCTCTTGGCGACCCCGCGAACGGATGCCCACCCAAGACCAGGGGCGACGCGTCCAGTGATGAAGAACCTCTCTGTGGCCTTGTCGGCGAACGATCGAATGGCCACGAGGAGAATATACCGTCATCAGGTATAACGCGCAAGCGCGGACCGTCTCGGGTGTTCCTCATGCTGCGCAACCGCGAGAAAGATTGACCCGAACGGCGCGCTCAACGTAGGCTCACGTCAACGTGAGGGGGATCCCGAGAAGCACCGGCGTCCGCGCGGCCTACGCCGGCGTCTTCATGATTTCCGCCGCAACGCTGATTCTCGAGATCGCGCTGACGCGGATCTTTTCCTTCGCCCTCTGGTATCACTTCGCGTTCATGAGCGTCAGCGCGGCGCTGCTCGGCTTCGGCGTGAGCGGCGTAGCCGCCAGCCTGAGCCGCCGCCTGCGCGACGCCCCGCTGGAGCGCGTCTGTGCTGCGACCTGCGCCCTGTTCGCGCTTTCCACGGTGCTCGCGCTCGCATGCATCTCCGCAATCCCGCTCGATCCCGCGGGCTTAGGCCGGGAGTGGCTCCCGTCGCTCGCACTGACGCTGGACTTCCTCGTGCTCACGGTGCCTTTCTTTTTCTCGGGTCTCACGATCGTGACCGTCATCTCCCGCCTCCCTGCCGAGGCGAGCCGGATCTACTGCGTCGATCTCGTCGGAGGCGGCATCGGCTGTTTCTTGCTGCTGGGACTGATCCGCCCGCTGGGTGGCGAAGGCGTGGTTGCATTCGCCGGTCTGGTCGGCATCGCCGCCGCACTGATTTTCAGCCTCCCCCTGCCCCGCCGATCGAGGCTTGCGCTGATGCTGGCGGCGCTCGCCATGACGGTAGTGACCTGGCAGGCGGCCGCACTCCTGCCTGTCGCTCCGAAACGAAGCCGGGACCTCTCCCGAAACAAATCGCTCACCAACATGCTGGACAGGTCGTTGTTTCCGTCGGCGCGCGCAACGTTCACCGGCTGGAACGCCTATTCGCGGGTCGACGTCGTCGAGCAAACAGGCACCGTCGCGTGGCTGAGGAACATCAACTTCCCGACTCTCCCGCTGCCGACGACCCAGATCGTGATCGACGGCGATGCGGCCACCTCGGTCGTCAGCGACAGCGGCAACCCCGTCGAGCTCGAGTACTTGAAGGTCATCCCATCGGGCCTGAGCTATCAGGTCCTTCACCCCGGCTCGGCGTTGGTCATCGGCGCCGGAGGAGGCGTGGACGCCCTGACGGCGCTGGTCAACGGGACACAGGAAGTCGACGCGGTCGAGATCAATCCCCTGATCGTCGAGCTGATGCAGGGACCGTACGCCGCACGGTCGGGGCATCTCTTCACGCGATCCGGCGTGACCCTGCACCTCGGGGAAGGGCGCAGCTTCGTCCGCAGCGCCGCGCGATCGTGGGACATGATCCAGCTCTCGTTGATCGACACGTGGGCTGCGCTCTCCTCGGGTGCCTACAGCCTTTCCGAGAACTACCTGTACACCGTGGAAGCTTTCCAGGACTACTACCGCCACCTCACGGCCCGAGGCGTGCTCGCCATCACACGCTGGCACAGGGAGCCCCCACGCGAAAGCTTGCGGCTCTGCACGGTTGCGCGGGAAGCGCTGAGGCGTGAGGGCATCGCCGCGCCGGAGCGGCACTTCGTGGTGTATTCATCGAAGAACGTCGCCACGATCGCCATGAAGCGGGAGCCGTTCACCTCGTTGGAGGTGTCCGATTTCGTCCGCGAGGGCGAGCGCCGAGGGCTTGCGATCCTCTACGACCCGTTCACGACGCGCGACAATCTGTTCAACGCTTTCTTCTCCGCACGCGACCGCAAGGCGTTCTACGTTTCTCTCCCTTTCGACGTTACCCCGGTCACCGACGACAGCCCGTTCTTCTTCCTTCAGCACCGCTGGAAGGACCTCAGCCCGCGGGCGCTCTTCCAGCCGGGCAACGCTCTCGTGGAGATCCCCGGAAAGCTCCTGCTGCTTCTGGTGCTGGCCATCTCCCTTTGTTTTTCGGTCGTTCTGCTGCTCCTGCCCCTGCTCCTGAAAGCTCGCAGCGGCTTGGGCCAGACCGGGAGCTTTCGCCTGCTGCTGTATTTCTTCGGTGTCGGCGTGGCCTTCATGATGATCGAGATTCTCTTGATGCAGGAGTTCTCGCTCTTCCTCGGTCATCCGGTGTACGCCATCTCCCTCGTCTTGTTTTCCCTGCTGATTTTTTCGGGCGCCGGCAGCCTGGCGTCCTCGATCCTGATCGGAGATTCCGCGAGGCGTCTGGGCGCAGCGCTTTCGATCCTCGCGGTGGTCGTCATCGCTTCGTTCGCACTGTATCCACCGCTCTTTGCCGCTTTTCTGGGGCGCCCGTTTCCGATCCGGGCTCTCGTGGCGCTTTCCGCCATCCTCCCCGTGGGATTCCTCATGGGCATTCCGTTTCCGAGCGGGATCCGTCAGGCGAGCCTCCGTGATCCGAGGATCATCCCATGGGCCTGGGCGGTGAACGGTTTCGCGTCGGTCGCGAGCTCGTCGCTTTGCGTGCTGCTCGCGATGGAGCTGGGCTTTTCGTCGGCCGCGGTACTGGCGGGGGTCTGCTATCTGATGTGTGCGGGGGTGTTGCTCTCGCGGAAAACTCCAGATTCCACTTTGCATTGAAAAGTACTTGACAATACAGTCCACGAGCGTAGACTCCCGGTGATGTCGCAACCGAAACTCCCACGGGCGATGCGTGAAGCTCCCCGGCTCGATCCCGCGCTTCGCCCCGGCCCCATGCGCCGTCGCCATGCCCTCCTGATCAATCCGTTCTATCCCAAGGACCAGCATGCGAGTTTCGGGAAACACGTCCTCACGCCGACGCTAGCGCTCACGAGCATCGCGGCATCGACGCCCGCCGATTGGACCGTGGCGTACTGGGACGAAAACCTCCTCCAGGGGCCGCCGCCCGCGGACCCGTTTCCGCAGGTGGTGGGAATCACCGTTCACCTCACCTTCGCGCGGCGGGCTTTCGCCTTGGCAGCCTGGTACCGCGAGCGCGGCGCCGCGATCGTTCTCGGCGGATTGCACGTCCTGTCGTGCCCTGACGACTGCGCCCCCCATGCCGACGCGCTGGCGATCGGCGAAGGGGTCCAGCTCTGGGGGCGCATCCTGCGCGACGTGGACGCGGGCAAGCTTGCGCCTCGGTACGAAGGGAGCTACCGCGAGCCGCCGTATCGCGACGATCCGGCGCCGCGCCGCGACATCCTTCCCCGCGGCCAGTTCCTGACCACGACGAGCCTGATCGCCACGCGCGGCTGCCACAATCGCTGCGGGTTCTGTTTCTTGGCGACCGACGGGCTCCAGATGCCCTATCAGATGCGCGAGCCCGCCCAGGTGGCCCGAGAGTTCGAGGCGGACGGCCAACCCTACGCGGTCTTCGTCGACAACAACCTCGGCTCCCGTCCCGAGTACCTGCGACGCCTGTGCCGCGAGCTGGCCCCGCTCCGGAAGATCTGGAGCGCCGCGGTCTCGATCGACGTCACCGACCGCCCCGAGCTGGTGCGCGACATGGCGCTGGCCGGCTGCACCGGTGTTTTCGTCGGCTTCGAGTCGCTCCATCCGGAGAACATCATCGACGCGCGCAAGAAGAGTCCGCGGCCCGACGACTACGCGCGCCGTGTGGCGCTCCTCCACGCCCACGGCATCCAGGTCAACGGCAGCTTCGTCTTCGGGTTCGATCACGACCGGCCCGACGTCTTCGAGCAAACGTGCGACTGGATCGAGTCGCAGCGACTCGAATGCGCGACCTTCCACATCTTGACGCCCTACCCGGGGACCCCCCTTCACACACAGATGAAGCGGGAGGGCCGCTTGCTTCACGATGACTGGGACCTGTACGACACTGCGCACGTCGTCTTCCGGCCGAAGCACATGACGCCCGAGCAGTTAGCCAAGGGCTACGCGTGGAGCTACGAGCGCCTCTTCTCGCACCGGTCGATCTGGCGGCGGCGCCCCCACGATCCCGCCGCGGTTCTCCCCTATCTCGCGATGTCGTACTTGTACAAGCGATCAAACCGCTTCTGGTATCCCCTGATCCGGTATCGCCTGACCGGCCGCGTTTGGCGCCCGCTCGTCGCGTGGACCCGTCATCGACACGTGCGATTCCGCGAGCGCCTCGCCGCCGGCGAGGCCGGTGACGCCGGCGTGGCGGCATCGGTGGTCTCGGCCGGAGTCTGACTCGGAGACTACGGTCTACCGCGGTACCGGATCTCGAGCACCGGGCGGAGGGACGGCTCGGGATTTTCGCGGCTTGCGAACGCCCGCGCCGTCATGCGTTCCGTCTCGTCGCCGATGAGGATCCAGCCGAAATTGCTCTCAGGGTAGCGTAGCCACTGTGTCACGTCGCGCAACAGACCATCACCCTCGAAGCGGTAGATGCCGGTCCCGCCGAAGCTCGACGACGCGCCTTCGCCCCAATCGGCGAGGAGGCGATGGAGTCGAAATTCACGGGGGGCCGCACCCGGTGGCTCCATGATGTTGGCCAGCACCAAGGCCACGCTTTCGATGGCGGCCGCGGCAGGACGCTTGGGCAAAGCTTTCGTCATCAAGTCGAATCGGAGGAGCGCCCGGCGGACGGTGTCGTCCGGGAGGTTGGTCCGGCCCGCGAAGACCGCCGGGCCGGCTCCGTTCGCGGCCGCGCCGTCGGAGTTTTCGATGAGCGTGGCATCACTCTGCGCCGGGACCGTCCTCGTCTCCGCGGGCGTGTCCGGAGCCGCAGCGTTGGCGGCGAGAGCGCCGAGCACGAGGGCCCGCAGGACTTTCTTCGCGATCATCCCCTTACCCATACGGCGACAACGCGCGTCGATCAAGCACTCTCACCTGCTTCCGGCAACGGGCTCGAGGTCCACCGCGGCGTCCTGCATCAGCTTCCCGGTCGTCGGGTCCACGCTTCCCGACGCGCGGAAGTTCCGTGGGTGGGCCGCCGCCATGGCGAGCTCCACGGTGAGCGCCACGGCCAAGGCCGCGCCGAACAGTGCGACCGCTCGGCGCGGCCCGGGGGTGCGCAGCCGCGACGCGAGCGCCGCGATCGCCGCCGCCTGGAAGAGGAATACGAACGGCGCGGCCTGCAGGAAGAACCGAGCGTAGCCGAAGGCGGCCATCGTCACCGCGATCGTTTCGAGCCCCGCGAGCCACAGGATCGCCCCGCGGCGCAGGATCGGCCGCGACACCCAGATCCCCGCGGCCAGCAGGATCAAGGAGACCGGCTTCCAGATCTCACGGTCCGGGGTGAACACATCGACCGGGCGGCGGGTGCCCGCCAATCCGCCGGGCCAGTTCGAGAGGCCGAAGCCGAGCGCGTGCGCATCCGAGGCCAGCGCGAGCTTGCGGGCGAGAAGGGCCGCCGCGGCCAGCGGGTCGCCGGCGAGGAAGGACCAGCCGCGCCGGTAGCCGTGCACGTAGAGGTCGGCCTGACTCGGGTCCTGCAGATCGAGTCGTCCCTGGCCCATCCTTGCGACGCGCGCCTCCGGCCGGAACGTCCCGTCGGCGCCCGCCGTGTTCGCGAGCGCGAAAACCAGAGGTCCGGTCCCCGTAACGGCGGCCCACGTCGGGAGAGGCTCCGCCGGGCCGGGGGTCGCCGCGTTTAGCTGGGTCAACGCGGCGTGGTTGTGGATCGTCCAGGGAGAGATCACGAGGAGCGCGAGCCCCGCGATACCAGCCGCGCAGACCGCGACGCTGCGCCGCGGGATAGCCGGCCAGCCGATCACGAGAGCCGCGGGAAGGATCACGGCGAGCCCCAGGTGTTCCGCCCGGGTCAACGAGCCGAGCCCCAGCACGATGCCGCTCGCCGTCGCGAGGATGATCGCGTTCCGTCTTCGATCCCCCGCGAGCGCATCGCCGAGAAGGACGAGCAGCAGCGCCTGCGCGACGAGCAGGGGGATGTAGATCGTCTCGGCGTTCGCCGACACCGACACGACGCACAGCCCGAACGAAAACGTCGCGAGCATCGCACTGCCTAAGCCCACGGCGCGGCTCCAAAGGGTCCGGCCCAGTAGGTACATCAACGGCACCACCGCGGAGCCTGCGATCGCGAGGAGCGAGCGCACCACGACGGGGCGTTCCCCAACCGTCCCGATGATCCACGAAAGGAGGTAGGCGAAGGCGGGCGGGTGGAGCGGGATTCCCTGGTCGAAGACCTCTCCGCGAATCAACGCGAGCGCGAACTCGCGATAGATACGACTGTCTCCGTAATAGAAGATGCTGAACGGAAGGTCACGGTCCACGGTCCCCGCGAGGAACAGCAAGCGGACCAGCACCGCCGCGAGGAACAGCGCGGCGCACAACACGGTCTCCGCCTTCGTCTTGGACTGCAACGGCGCCCCTCGCGGCGGAATAAAAAAGCCCCGCCCCCCCGGTTGAGGGAGCGGGGCTTGAGGATACGTCAGCGGACCCAGGTGGATCCGAGGGGATCAGGGGCAAACGCCTCCCGAATCTTGGGTGCGCGCCCCGGCCGTTGCGTTACCCGGCGACCCGTAGCCGCCGGTGTTCCAGCCGCGCACCAGGTACCACTGGAGCCCGGCAGGCGGATCGCTGATCGCGGACAGCGAGAGGCCCGTCGTCGATCCGCGCTGACACGAGTCAACGCTGCCGTTCAGCAAGCTCGGCAGATCCACGGACTCACCGCGGTACAGGTAGTACATGCTCGCACCCGCGGCACTCGACCAGGAGGCCGAGTCCTTCGCCGTGAACATCAAGTTCGTTGCCTCGCCGGGCGCCGCGAGGCTGCACGAGCCGCACTGGTACGATCCCGCCGGGTTCGTGATGGTGAGCGACCACGAGTTCAGGGTGCCGGAGTCGAGGTTGGCGTCGTCGGTGATCTCGAGCGTCCACGTGCCGTTGGCCGGGATTCCGTTCAGAGTCGAAAGGAGCCCCTCGGGCTTGAACGACCCGGTGAATGGCGCGGTGCCCGCGGTGATCGACGTCGCCGCTTGATCGTCGAACACGGTGTTGATGTAGTTTTGGCCGCTGCTCCCGTTGTCCGTGGTCAGCTCGACGCGCGTGCCGTTCGGCCCGATCAAAAAGATGTCCAGATCGCCGTCGAACGTGTGGTTGATGTTGATGGTGACGTTGACGTCGGAGACGGGCCCGGTGCTCGAGATGACGATCGACGAAAGAACGGGAGGTGTGCGGACGTCGGGGATCGGTTTCGGCGTGTCGGTCGAGGGGTAGGTCGTTTGAGCGATCGGCAGGACTCCAACCCGCACGGTGAAGGAGTCGTTCCACGAGCCTTCGTTCGCCGCCACGTGCAGCTGGAAGCTGATCAACGTGCCGCAGGGCACGGTGCTTCCGACGCTGACGAGGAACGGACCGTCGCCGGAGCTGAATCCGCCCTGGGCGAGCGAGCCGTAGTTCGTCGTCCCGTCGAGGATGACCACGTCCGGTGTCGTCGTGGTCAGCGTTCCAACCACGCCTGTGACGGCCGCGTATCCGGTGTTGGCCACCTGCAGCGGGATCGACAGATCCTCGCCCGGATCGACGATGGAGTTCGACCCGCCGCCGCTGCAGCTGTCGGCCACGGAGTGCGTGGCCTCCTGGACGAAGGGCGTGTTGCAGGCGAGAACCGGATAGGTCAGCTGCAGCTGCCACGAGCTGATCGTCCCCGTGGTGCCTGTCGCCAAGTCCCTGACCTTGAGCGTCCACGTGCCGTTGGAGAGGAATCCGTTGAGGGCCGACAGGGGCGTTTCCGGCCTGAAGCTGCCGGTGAAGGGCGCGACGCCCGCCGAGATCGCGGTCGCGGCCGAATCGTCGAAGAGGGTGTTCGTGAAGTTGTCGCCGGTTCCGCCGCGACGCAACGCGAGCGGAATCTGCGTCGCGTCCGGGGCGATCAAGTACAGCTCGAGATCGCCGACGTTCAGATGGGCGACGCTCACCAGCACGTTGACGTCCAGCACTTCCTTGACGTCGGTGACGACGATCGCTGCGGTAGCGCCCGCCGCGCTGTTGTCGGGGATCGGAACCGCGGCGCCGCTGTAGCTGAAGGAAGGCTGGTTGTCCGCGGTGGTCGTGAAGCTGAAGTACGCCCCGCCGTTGTTGGCGATGGTGTTGTTGTTCGTCGCGTCTGTGGACTTGACGTAGTAGAGGTACGCCGTGCACGGAACCAGTCCGCTCAGGTGCAGCGAGTGGCCCGTCACCAACGGCGCCGCAGATACCGTGGACAGCGGCGGTGCCGACGTCCCGTAGAACACTTCGGAGTTCGAGCCCTCGCTCGTGGTCCACGTGATGTCCGCGGCACGCCCGGTGACGTTGATCGCCTGCACGTTCGAGATCGTGGGCCCGCCGCAATCGACGATGGCGGAATCCGTTCTCGGGATGTTCAATCCGCCGTACCCATCGTCCGCGTCGATGTAGGTGACGGTGAGCGAGCCGCCGTCGGCGACCGAGAGGAATCCGTCACCGGTTACGGGCGCCGCGGTCGTGAGCGTGATGCTTCCGATGAAGGACCCGGAGCTGGCCGGGGTCTCGTTGAGAACGACCGTCTCGCCGGCCCCCTCGGTCGTCGACGTGATCGTGACGGACTGCGTACCCGCACCGACGATCGAAAAGTCAACGACGTGGATCTGGACGGTCTCGCTGCACTGGTACGAGGTCTTGTCGAGGGTTACCTGCCCGACCGTCGGGCACTGCTCCGGTGGGAACTGGAGCTGGATCTCCCACGACGTGATGGTACCGACGTCCTGGGCCGCGACGTCCTGGACCTCGAGCGTCCAGGTGCCGTTCGCCGGGATCCCATCGAGGACCGAAAGCACAGCCTCCGGCTTGAAGCTCCCCGTGAACGGAGGCGTCCCCGCCGAGATCGCGGTCGTGGCTTCGTCGTCGAAGACGGTATTCGTGTAGTTGTCGCCGCTGGTGCCGCGGCGATTCGCCAATTGCACCCTGGTTCCGTTCGGTGCGATGAGCGTCAAGATGATGTCGCCGTCGTACGTGTGGGTGAGGTTGGTGACCTTGACGTTGATGTCCTGGATGACCCTCGTGTCCGCGACCGAGAAGCTCGCGGTCGCGGTGGCGACGTCCGGAATTGCCACCGGCGGGCCGGTGTAGGGGTAGGTGGGCGTCACGTTCGCCAGGGTGATGAACCCGTAGTACGACCCGCCGTTGTTGTTGGACGCGGTGTTGCCCGCCGGGTCGGTCGCCTCGACCGAGACCACCCACGCGGTGCAGCCGGTCAGGCCCGAAAGGTGAACGCTGTGTGTCGTCGCCAGCGTCGCGTTCGAGGCGATTCCGGCCGGAGGCGGGGTCGTCCCGAAGTGGACGACCGCGTTCGTCGGCTCGTTGGTGTCGAACGTCACGTCGGCGCTGTTTCCGGTGATGTTCGTGATCTGGACGTTCGTGATGATGGGCGTCGCGCAATCGACCGCCGCGAACTTCGTCACGGTGACGTTCGGCGTGCCGCAATAGTCCACGTCGGTGTAATCGATCGCGATCGAGTCGCCGTCCGAGATCGAGATCGCGCCATCCCCGAGGACCGGAGGATTGGTCGTGGTGCCGAACGTTCCCGTGAACACGCCGGAGTTGGCCGGATTCTCGGTCAGCAGCAGGGTCTCGGGCCCGTGCTCCGTGTTGGAGCTGATCGAAACGGCCTGCGTGCCGGCACCCGTAAGGTCGCCGTCGACAAGCGTGATGTTCAGCGGCGCTCCACTGCAGTTGTACAGATCCTGGGTCAGCGAGATCGAGCCGGCGCAAGGTTGCGGCGTCCCCTGGACGCACGTGCTGCCGGGGCCGGCGCAGGCGGCGTTGGCGCCGACGGGCTGCACCACGTAGCTGTACGTCCGCGTGTTCGCCACGTCGGGATCGGTGTAGCTCGTCCCGGCCACGTTGGCGATCACGGCCTTGCCGAAATCGCAGCCGGCGTACCCTTCGGAGCGCAGGACGCGGTACGAGGTCGCGCCCGCTACCGCCGTCCACGAAAGGCTGAGCGAGTTGCTCCCCGTGGCGACCGAGAGGGCCGGGGCCGCCGTCGGTCCGCCCGCGCAGCCGCTGTTCGTGGGCGTCGGTGTCGCGCAGGCGATGTTGTGCCGGTTGAACGCCGCGAACAGGGCCGTCATGTGGGGCGTCCCGTCGGCCAGGTTCCCATTGTCGTCGTCGGCGGCGAGCCATGCCATGTAGCCGTTGGTCGCGCCGCACCCGTCGGACGTGCTGGGGCACGTGCACGCGTGCCAGCTCCCGATCACGCCGCTGCCTTGGTAGAAGACCTTGTTCCCCACCACGAAGGCGTCGTTCAAGCTCATGTTGAACGGTGCCGCGGTCAGATCCCGCGCAACAAAGTCCCACGCGGCCTGCCGGCTGGGGGCCGCATCGCAGTGCACCTGGCGACCGCACGGGCCGCTTCCCGAGGTGCAACTGCCGCAGCTGAAGTTCTGGGGCGTGTCCGGGGTATGGTTCGCGTGCTTGTCCCAGTCGACGTCGCGTACGCCGGAACAGTCGAGCGCGCAGTGTGCCGCTCCCGTCGCCGCCTCGTTGGCGTTGAATCCGGTCCCGTCGGCCGTCGTCCCGCAGCCGTTGTTGACGGTTTGGAAGAAGCCGTAGCCGACGCACGAAGCTTGCAGCCGGTAGATGGCCGCGACGTCCGCGTAGGTCTCGGAGGACGTGCTGAGGACGCCGCCCGTGTCGTTGTCGTCCAACCCATGCCCCCACTCATGGTCGAAGACCGCGGCGATCTCGCCCGTGTTCCGGCACCCGCCGCCGCTCTTGTAGAAGTTGATGGTCCCGAGCGAGGGGCTGTAGAACGCATTGCACGTGCTGTTGAGGTTGACGTTCGTCGTGAGCTGCGCCTGGAGCCAGGTGTTAGCCGGAAGCCAGCCGCGCGCCATCTCCATCAGCTTGTTGACCTCGTAGAACGCCGACCGCGACGCCGGCGTGTCCCCCGCCGAGGCGCCGGCGGTCGTGCAATCATGCTGACCGTTCAGCCCTCCCATGAGGATGCTGCCGGAGGCGGACTCGTTGACCGCGCCGCAGGTGTCCCCGATCGCGACGTACTTGCCGGAAAAGTGGGTCGTCGCCGTGCCGCTCGTGTACTCGAACAGTCCGGCGCTGTTCGTGAAATTATTCGGAGAGGCCAAGCCCGTGTCCGCCCACGGCATCGGGTAGTCGAGGAACATCTGACCGCAGCGGTCGTTCGAAGGACAGATCTCCGTGTCCGTCAGGGGGTAGACGCCGCCGGTCACCTTCTTCTTCTCGTACTGGTTCTGGTCTTCCAAGGAAAGCACCTCCCCGGTCTGCGCATCGACCAGGATCTCCCATCGGCCGTCGTCGCCCTTCCGCTGGAAGCCGAAGGCCCAAACGAGCCGATGCCGGTACCCGGTGCCGATCGGTCCCGCGAACCCCTCACCGGCCTGGTACTCCTGCGGCGCCGTGGGGATGATCTCGAGGCTCGGCTTCTCCCACATCTCGTCGTCCGTAGCCCGTCCTCCAGTGAAGGCGAAGCCGATGCTAACCGCCTCGTCGTCGGCGATCTTGGGTGTGGTGGCGATGTTGACGTTCCCCCACGTCTCCGTCCCCAACAGCACGAGGTTGCCGTTGTTGATGACCGCGACGAGATGGCCGAACCGGACCGGGACGCCATTGACGATCTGCGGAATGCTGACGTTCCAGAGCGTGTCGGTGACCTGCTCCGCCCGCACGGCTCCGAGCTGGGTCGCGTAGATGCCGATCGCCAGGCTGTTTCCCGCGACGAACTTGCCGACCAGGTCCGCCACCACCACGCGATCGACCTGGCCCACCTTGCGCCCCAGAACCGAGCTCACGTCGGCGAGTTTCAGTGTGTTCCCCACACCCCGGCCGGGGATCAGAGGAACTCGCGTGGAGATGCTCGTCGCGGCGCCGGAGCGCGGGTCGAGGTAGACCTGCGGCTGGCCGTACTTCGCGGCGAATCCCGTCCATGCGCTCTTGTTTTGCAGGGTGCCCTGCGCCTGGTCGAGCGGCAGATTGCTCGAGCTGATGTGCAGCTCGGGCTTGAAGAACTCCTTGGCCGACAAGGTGTTCGCCCGGGGCTTCGTGGCGTCGAGCGCCATCGCGGTCCCGGATTGCAGGACCGAAAAGACGATCGCGATCAGGCCGAGTCCGGATGCAAGTCGCTTGTTCATTCGATTGGTCCTCGCGCCGTGGCGGCGGCGCTTCGATTTCGGAGTCGGGCGGCGCGCACCGACCCCACGCGTGGATGACAGGGCACGCCCGCAGGATTCTGCCGAACCATCAGTGTCGAAAGCCCCCCGGCAAACGACGGCAATCCGCTTCCTGGCGTCGCAGGAAAGCGTCTGGAGTATTCGACGATCTCGTCAGGAGTCAAGCAGAATCACCTCGCCCCCCGTCGGTCGGCCCCGTCAGGGACAGGCCGGCGCCGCCGCGGGAATCGGCCCGGTCGAGCTGGTTCCGCAGATCGATTGCCCAGCGGCGTTCGCGGCCACCGCGAGGACATAGGCGTTTTCCGGCAGCGGGACGACCTCCGTCACGCCGCCGTCTCCGGGGACGGAGTCGGTGAGGCCGCAGAGGCCCGCGCCGGCGGCGTGGTCGTACACGCCGGTCCGAAGAGAGGCGAGTGTCCCGGCATAAAGATGGTAAACCGACGCACCTCCGACTTCGGAGAACGAAATCGTCTCGTCGGGATTGCCCTTGCCGATCGTCAGCGGCGTCGGGGATCCGATCGGGGAGACTTCACCCGGGGGCGCGAGGCAGACGTTCGACTGCGCGTCGCACCCGTCCCCGGCCGCGTTCGTCACCTGGACCTGGTCGAACCAGAACCCCTGGGCCGTTCCCTGCGTCCCGAGGGTCGAGTTGTCCGTGGAGTAGCGGGCCTCGATGCGTATGGGGATGCCTGCGAAGCTCCCGAGATTGAAGCTCGCCTGGGTCCAGGAGAGACGGTCGCCCGACCAGCCCTGGAGGCTGCCGATGCCGTCGCACAGAGCGGGGTCGCTGCCGGTGGTGTTGTACGGCACCCCCGTCGGAACGATCAGCGTCTTCGCGCCGTTCGTGGTGTTGACGACACGCACGACCGCGCGGTCCCACCGGCTCCCCGCCCCGGCGTTCCCCTCGATGCTGAACGTGACCCACATGTCCATCGTGCTTCCGGCCGAGGGCGTGAACACGGGAGAGAGGACGGCGTCGCAGATGGCGTTCGCGCTGCGCGAGTGGAGGGAGAAGTCCGTGGAACCCGGGGCGCCCCCCGCCGCTCGCGTGAACGTCCCCGCCGAGACCGACCATCCCGAGAAATCGGCCTCGAAGCTGGACGTGATCGTCCCGCTCTGCGGATCTTTTTCGGCCTGAAGGCTGAATGGGCGCGCGCTGGCGGGAGATTGATCCGACACCACGGTGGCCGTGAACGGGAGCGCGGCGTCGCACGCGGCGGAGCTCCCGTTCGCCCCCAGGTTGAAGCTGAAGGACACGGGGGCGGTCTGGCCGATCGCGAGGTTCCCGACGGTCTGGGGCATCGCGGTCGCGAGCTGGACACCCGGGTGGCTGGAGGTGACCGCATCGAGTCGCACGCCGGTCAGGTCGGCGCTTCCGTCGTTGACGACGTTGAGGCTGACGGTGACGAGCTCGCAATTGTCGGCAAACAGGTCATGGTCGCCGCTGTCCGCGGTCACGGCGGCGGAGGCCGCCTGATAGCCGGCGCTCGCGCCGACGGGAACGACGGTCACGCACGCGCTGACCTGGTTCGGACAGGTCCGGAGCCGATAGGCGTAGGTCGTGCCGTTCGTCAGGCCCGTGTCTTCGTACCCGGTCGTGCCGACCGAAGCGAGCGGGGTGAAGGGGCCGGCGCAGCTTGCAGCGCGCTCCACCACGTAGTTCGTCACCCCGGCGGCCGCGTTCCAGGTCAGGCCTGCGCCGTGATCCCGCGGAACGGCGTTGACGCTCGGGGCGGCGGCGGGGCAGGCATACAGCGGATCGGCGAGCGCCGCCACGAGCGCGATCGACGCCTTCTCGGTCGGCCAGGAGAACGCCTGATCGAACATCAACCGCGGTGAGTGGTTCGGATCGATCTGCGTCACGGTGTCGTGGCACGTCGCGGTCTGGGTCTGGTCGAAGCACGGGCAGATGTCGTTGTTGTGCAGGTCCTCGGTCAGCGCGATCGCCGCGACACCCGCGTCCCAGAAGGGACAGTGGTCCGTCTGGCACATGTGGGTGGTGTCCCGAACGATGTTCGCCGGAGGGACGATCGAGCCGTAGTCGGCATTGGCCTGCACGAAGGCATCCCCGAGCGCCACGCTCTGGGGCGAGCTCGCGAGGCTCCAGTTGTAGCAATCCATCAGGCGGTTCAGGTTTCCGTCGTACGCGGTCTGGTCCATGTTGACGACGCGCCACATGTCCGCCGTCGGGTGCTGGGTGACGTAGGCCTTCGAGCCGCACAGGCCCTGTTCCTCCCCGGAGAAGAAGATGATTTTCACCGTGTTGCGGAACGCGTAGTCCTTGAAGAGGCGCATCGCCTCGATCAGCGCCGAGCCCCCGGAGATGGCGTCGTCCGCGCCGGGCGCGTAGGCCATGCTCTCGGCGACCGAGAACGACAGCGAGTCGTAGTGCGTGACGTAGATCACCTGCTGGTGCTGCCCGAAGTCGACCTGCCCCGGAAGGGTGAACACGACGTTCTGCCAGGCGATCGTCTGCGCGCCGCCGCAGCCGGAGTTCGCGGCGGTGTAGCTCTCGCGAATCCCGGTGTATCCCCACCCCGTTCCCTTCTCGAGAAGGTACTCGGTTGCGTACGCATTCGTCGCGGGGGTCGGGAACATCGCGTTGGAATAACGCGAGTTGATCGTGCGCATGACCCCGCCGACGAGCGTGGGGTTCTCCCCCGACAGGTCCTTGACGTACTGGAACCAATTCGCCTGGCTCGTCCCGTTGACGATCTGGGTGACGAGCGGGTTCACGACGTCGGGACTGAGCGCGGCGGGGGCGAGGTCCGCCGCGTGCGGCACCATCGGGCCGATCGGGACGCGCGGGATGCCCATGAACGCGCCGCGGGGCTTGACGAACGGATGCGTGACCTGCATTCCGGCCGGGTAGAGGTAGAGATCGATCGACGGGCTGAGCGCGTAAATCGTCGCGCCTGGGTTCGATGGCGCGGCCATCCCGTCCTGGTGGTGCAGGAGGAACATCGCCTGCCCGGAATCCGGAACCCGCGCGATCGGCACGATCCCCGCTTGGGCCAGCTTGGATAGCGCGTCGTCGTCAGCCCCGCCGACGATCGCATCTCCGCTGCGCGTCCAGATCTCGACCCCCGCACCGCGGAGAGCTACTTCTTCGGATGACGGGAACGCGACGATCGACGCGTGCGCCGCGCCGGGATGCACGGATCCGACGGCGGCCGGCGTCAGCACCAGGAGGCACGAGAACAAGCCGGCCAAACTGCGGAGCAATCTCACCGTCAATCCTCGATGTCGGAGACCTTGTCGCCCGAAAAAGTGACCTTCATGAAGTCGTAAGTCGCCTTCATGTACGTCAGCTCGCTCGCCTTCGGGTCATGGTTCACGGCCGAGTCCTTGCGAAACGGCGGCGTGTAGCTGTACGGCGGCGGACCCACGGCAAGAAACACGGCCTTCCGCGTCATGCCCTCGAGGATCTTTCCTTGCTTGATCCCTTCCAGATCGGTCTTGCCGAATCCCTTCAATGACGGGGCAGCGGAGCCGAGGATCTGATCGAGGACGACCGTCGCGTCGGGAATCGCATCCTCGATCGTCAGCTTGATCGTGCGGGGTGGATCCTCGAAGGCGAGGGTCGCTTTGTCCTTGTCGATCTTCTTCACCGTGACCTTCGAGCCCAGCGGCACGAAGTCCCCTTCAATGAAGTTCTGCCACTTGGCTTCGTTGTCCTGCACGTGGAGGTTGTGCTGCAGCGTGAAGCTCTGTCCCTCGTACTTCGCCTTCAACTCTTTCGCGTCGGCGGCGGGTGTCGAAGGCGAGGCTCCCACGAAAGCCGAGACGATCAAGAACGCAGGAAGGGTGCGTCGCATAGGGGCAAGCTCCTTTTGATTGGACCGATGATTCTACGCGCGCGAGCGTTCACTTCCCGTTGCAAACGTCCGCGCAGGTCTTGACGTGGGCGCCGGAGACGCAAAGGACGTCGGCCGGGCAGCCGAGGGCGCGGCAGTTGACCGACGCGCATTTCGGCAGCTTGGCGGCGGAAACGAGCGTGTGCGCTCCGGCGACGAAGACGACACAGAGAATGGCGGCGAATGCGAGACGACGCTTCATGGGTGATCCTCCTTCGGGCGAACAGCGTACGGCGAATTGCGGCGCGAGGCTAGCGCGAGCGGAAAGTTCACCGCGCCGGCCTGGACGGGATCTCGATCGATCAGCTGTGGATCCGGACGGCGCCGTAGGCTGCAGCTCTTACCGCGTCGAGTCGTCCGAAGTGGGACCCCACGTCGCCAGCAGCCGGGCTAGATGGCGGGCGTCGATGTTGCCGCCGCTCACCACGACCGCCGTGGGTCGCTCATCGCCGGAGAGGCGACCGCTGCGTAGGGCGGCTGCGCCGAGGGCGCCGGCACCCTCGGCGACAACCTGATCTTCGGCGAGCAGCTCCACGATCGTCTGTTCGATCGCGAGCTCGGGGACCAGCACGATCTCGTCGATCAGGTCCCGGTGCCGAAATACGATGTCGCCGATGCCACCTGCGACCCCGTCCGCGAGAGTGGGACCCGACGGATAGCGATGCAGCGGCCGGCCCTGCTTGACTGACTGAGGTAACGAAGGTGAAGCTTCGGGCTGCACGGCGACGATCAGAATTCCGCGGGCCTTCGCTTTGACGACGACCGCGATCGCCGAGATCAACCCACCGCCGCCGACAGGCACGACGATGCGTTCGACGTCCGGGAGCTGCTCGAGAATCTCGAGCGCCATGGTCCCCTGCCCCGCTGCGGTCAGCGGGTCCTCGAAGGCATGAACGTAACGCACCTGCTCGGCGGCGGCGTACGCCACCGAGGCGTCGTAGGCGTCTTCATAGGTCGCGCCGATCTCGTGCACCGTGACGGGAAACGTGCGTAGCTTCGACAGCTTCGCGCGCGGCGTGCCCCGGGGGACGAAGACGACCGCCGGCACGCTGCCGC
>JAYUCM010000187.1:0-10668 GCA_043740355.1 Acidobacteriota bacterium
CCGTGCCCGTGCCCGGACTCGCGGCAGTCGACGTGATCATCAACTTCAGACCGGACGGCCGGTCGCTGCTCGTCTTCCGACTCTGGGAGGTCCCTGCTCGTGTCGAGAGCCTCGATCTCGAGACCGGACGGAGGACGCTCATCCGCGAGCTGGCACCGGCCGACCGGATCGGGGCCGTCGCGTTTTATGGAGTCGACTTCTCCGCTGACGAGAAGTCGTACGTGTACTGCCTGGATCGGTCGATCGCTGCGCTCTACTCGGTCGAGGGTGTGCGGTAAGGCTGTGCAGGCGTATTCTTTCCGCATGTCGCTGCCGCTCCGCGATCGTGAAATGACCGTCGAGGACCTCTACGTGATGCCCGACGACGGATTGAACTACGAGCTTCAGGCCGGCGTGTTGGTTTCGGAGCCGCTTTCGGGAGGTCGTCACGGCTGGGTCACGGCTGCCATCGCCGAGATCCTTCGGGCCTACGTCAGGAAACACCGACTCGGTGTCGTGCTCGCCGGCGATTCCGGGTTCATCCTGGCCCGCAAGCCGGACACGGTCCGCGGCCCCGACGTGGCGTTCGTCTCGAGAGAACGCTTCGAACGGAGCGGCGACACCGTGAAGGCCTTCGTGGGAGCCCCGGATCTGGCCGTCGAAGTCCTGTCACCGAGCAACACGCCTGCGGCCATGCACGCCAAAGTCGCCGACTACCTCGCCGCCGGCACTCGCCGCGTGTGGGTCGTCGACCCGGAAGCGCAAACCGTGACTGTCTATCGCTCCCTGCTTGCGCCCTACCGATTGGGTGAAGACGAGACGCTAGGCGGAGACGATGTCGTCCCCGGGTTTCGAGTTCGCGTGGGAGAGTTTTTCGAGCTCTGACGGCTCGCGCTACGACCCCGGCGTCGCGGCGCGACGGGCCGACAGCATGCGGATGAACAGGCGTCGATCGGTAGCGGTCGGATGCTCGGCACAAACGGCGAGAATGCCGGCGCTGGCCTGCAAGGGCGGGAGGGACTCGCTGACGGCCAGGTTGGCTTTCACCGCGGGCGTATTGTTCAGGGAAAGCAGGACCGGCAGCAGGTAGACGGGCTGTTGCACGCCGGCCGTCCCCTCGGGGGCGACCTGCACACGCTCGGGTTCCCATTCGAGTCCAACCGCGACCCCAAGATGTCTGATGACCGACCAGACCGAGGGCTTCTGAATGACTTGCTCCAGCACGTGCTGATTGCCGGGGATCTCGCTGGCGGCTCCGAAAAAAGTCCGTAGAGCAAAATACACGCTGAAGGAGAGCCGCTCCTCCTCCGGGGTCAGGCCGAACGCCGCCGCGGCCTTCTTGCCCCGTGCGACGATCTCCGCCGACGGGATTGAAGCACTGCCGGAGTAGTGGAAGTCGGTGATCCCGGCGGCTTGCTTGCGCTTCGTGACCTGCAGCGCCGAGCGGCAATACTGGGCGATCCCGAGGTCGAGGTATTCGCGGCTCACGAGAGACCGGGCCTGTTCGGGGGCGCCGGGTTGCCGCGTGGAACCGGTGCTGAAGGGCCCGATGAGTTCGACCAGCAGGGCGGTCCGCGTGTTGGGGTATTGCAAATGAAGGCCGGTCGAGGTGTAAATCACGTCTTCGGCCAACGGCTTCATCGCCTGCTCTTTTTTCGTCAGGTCATCGGTTTCGAGGCGCACGAGCCACTGCTTGGTCGTGCCGTCTTTTTCCAGGGCAAGCAGGAACACGATCTGGTCGCCTTTTTGCGGGACCGCGCCCTCGACAGGGACGTCGATGCCCTCGAGCGAAATACCGTGGCTGGATGCGAACGCGACCAGCGACGGCGCGAGCGCCACGCGGGCGAGAGGATCGCAGGCGATACGGGGCACGGCGGCGGCGGCCGGTACGCGGCCTGCGATACTAGCAAGCAAAACCACAAAGAAGGGACTGGTGTGATGAAGTCTCATGTGCTGACGATACCTCGGGAGCCCACGTTGGCCCGGTGAATCGTACGGGATACAATCGAGTCATGGGTTCCCGAGGCCTCATCAGGAGTCGAAAGGCATGCCCGAGATCTCCAGGTTCTTTGGGATCATCATCCGTATGTTTGCTGAACCCGCGGCGCCGCATCGCCGCCCGCATTTCCACGCTTACTACCAGGACGCCGCAGCCGTGTTCGCACTAGATACCATCGAAGTGATCGGCGGGGAACTGCCTCAACGTCAGCGACGCTTCGTTGAGGCATGGGCGGAGATTCACCGAGCCGAATAGCAGGCAGACTGGGAGCGTCTTCAAGCGGGACGGCCCCCTTTCAAGATTGAACCGCTTCACTAGTGTGGTGTTTGAGCGATGACGCATGAGATCCATCGGGTGACATCCTTCACCATCGTTGGGCCCCACACGCTTGCGGTTACCTTCGCGGATGGCCTGACGCGAACCATCGACTTCCTGCCGGTGCTGAAAGGTGAGTTCTATGGCCCGCTGCGGGAACCGGGCTTCTTCAAGTTGGTAGTGCTCGATGCAGAGGTCCACACGCTCGTTTGGCCAAACGGCGCCGATTTCGATCCCGCCACTCTTCACGATTGGCCGGACGTCGCCGCCGACTTCTCTGCCCTTGCCAAACACTGGACCGACGCGCGATCGAACGAAGCCGGCTAGAGGGCCGACGGCTCCGGCGCGGAGCGCCCATTGGTGCTCGCCGACTACTACTAGGCGGGCCCACACCGACCTTCGCGCAGCATCAGCGTTTGTACTGATTCTTGAGGTAGTACTCGGCGCTCCGGCGGGCGCTGTCGTCGCCACCCGCGGCTTTGATGGCAAGCCGGTAGAGATCCTTCGCGCCGCTGCGGTCGCCTGCGACGTCGCGGAGCTGGCCTAGCCCGATGTAGCTCCAAGCGAGGAAACACGTCGGTCTCGTGTCGCGAACGTCGATCACTCTCTGGAAGCTCTGCTGCGCTAGACCGTCTCGCTTCGCCTCGAAATGCGTCCACCCGATCAGATACTCGATCTGCGGGTGGTCGTCGGTCTCCTTTTTGAGCTTCAACAAAGCAGCGTCCCACTCTTGGAGCTTCCCGTCCCTCCACAGTCGTCTCGCGGGAAGGGCCGCTTTGTAGATCTTGGAATCCTCCTCGCCGAGCTGCGTTGCCGCGAACTCGACCTCTGTCAATTTGGAGTCGCCGGGATAACGCTTCTTCAGATCCTGAAGCATCGCCATCGCCTCGGAGTGCAATCCCGCCTGGTTCAAGGCCCGGCCCAAGTAGAAAGACAGGGAAAGTTCTTCTTGCCTGCGCCCGTGTTTCCTGGCCACGACCGGTCGCAGAACTCCGATCGCGGTCTCGGGCTCGGCGTCGTCCATGAAGAGGTTTGCGAGACCGACTGCTGCCGAAGTCTCTTCCTCGTCTTCGATCTTGCCGGCCTTCACTCGATCCAGGACTTCACGGAGGAGCGCGACGCTCCTCGATCTTCCGTCCCGGCCGGAGTTCGCAAGGACCCGCGCAAGCATGACCGCCACATCGGGCGCCTCGGGAAAAGCTGCATGCCACCGTTCCAACACGTTCTGATAGTTCTTCGTGTCGTGCTCGATCTCGCGATACGCCACGTGAAGGATGGTGAAGGCGTGGTAGCGCTCGAATTCGCCCTTCTGCGCAGCCTCGTCGAGAGCCTTGAGACCACGCTCCCGGTCTCCACCCGGAAGAAACAGCAGACTCTTCAGGAACTTGACGATCGATGGAAGCGCGTCGCTCATGTAGTCGTAGGCGCCGGTCCAGAATCGGCAGTCCTCGCACGACGGATCTTCTTCGAGGAGTCCAAGCATCAGCGACCGCGTTTTCTTGGCGTCGAAAGCCCCCCCGATATGCTCCCCGCGGCTGAATCGATAGGCCGAGCGCGTGCCGTAGGCCGCACCGAGGCAGTACGTTGCCGCGGCATCGGTTGGCTGGGCTTCGATGCGTTTCCGCCCGACCTCGATGGCGCGATCGAGAAGCACTTGCGCGTGCTCGGGGCCGGTCGCACTGTCATACCCGCCAAGTGCCCAGTCGAATTCGATCATTGCCGGAAAGTAGTAACCGCACGCGTCGTCGGGAAAACGACGATGAACTTCCAGGAGTAATGCTCGCGCGGCGTTAGGTTTCCCCGACCAGGCGAGCTTCAGTCCTTCTCGCCACTTCGCCAACCCTTCGGGAATCTTCGGCTCGGCGCCCTCGAGGATCGAGGAAACTCCCAGAACGGTCGCCGACACCAGAAGTGTTCGCGAAATCGAACCTGCATGGCGCATCAAGCTCTCCGGAACCCTCTTCGGCGGTTGTCTCGCGGAACCGATCCTACCGCTCTTTCTTCAGGTCATCGGGTTCGAGATGCACGGACTGAGCTACATTGACGCGATGTCGATCGCTCCCGGCACACGCCTCGGTCCCTATGAGATCGTCGCCCCGTTGGGCGCCGGCGGCATGGGCGAAGTCTACCGCGCGAAGGATACGAGGTTGGGCCGCGACGTCGCGGTGAAGGTGCTCCCGAAGCACCTGTCTTCGAATCCCGAGATCCGCGCGCGGTTCGAGCGCGAGGCGAAGACCGTCTCGTCGCTCAACCACCCGCAGATTTGCACGCTGCACGACGTAGGCCGCGAAGGCGAGACCGACTACCTCGTGATGGAGCTGATCGAGGGCGAAACGCTCGGGCAGCGGCTGACGAAGGGAGCCCTTCCCCTGGCGGACGTGCTGAAGTTCGGCGCGCAGATTGCCGACGCGCTCGATCGCGCGCACCGCGCGGGCGTGATGCACCGCGACTTGAAGCCCGGAAACGTCATGCTCACGAAGTCGGGCGCGAAACTGACGGACTTCGGCCTCGCGCGAGCCACGGGACTCGCGGCCGTCAGCGAGATGACGAGCTCGCCTACGGTCGCCGGACCGCTGACCGCCGAAGGCACGATTCTCGGCACGTTCCAGTACATGGCACCCGAGCAGCTGGAGGGACAAGAAGCCGACGCGCGGGCGGACCTGTGGGCGCTGGGCTGCGTGCTCTACGAGATGGCGACGGGGAAGCGCGCGTTCGAAGGGAAGAGCCAGGCGTCCCTGATCGCCGCCGTCATGCACATGCAGCCGGCGCCGGTCTCGCAGGTGTCGTCCATGAGCCCGCCGGCTCTGGACAGCCTCGTGAACGCCTGCCTCGCGAAAGACCCCACGGACCGGATCCAGAGCGCGCACGACGTCAAGCTGCAGCTCGATTGGATTCGGGACGCGGGATCCCAGGCGGGAGTCGCCGCGCCCGTGGCGGCGCGCCGGAAAAGCCGTGAGCGCATGGCGTGGGTGCTCGCCGCCGTGGGCCTCGCCGCGGCCGTCATCTCGCTCTTCGTTCTCCTGACGCGGCCGAAGGAGACCGAGCCGATCTTGGCGTCGATTCCAGCCCCGGCCGGAATGGGACTCGTCCCATACTGGTCGCAAATCGGCCTTTCGCCGGACGGGCGCACCGTGGCCTTCTTCGCGCATGATTCCGCCGCGTCGTCGCTCTGGGTTCGGCCGTTGGGCTCCGACAAGGCAAGGGTTCTACCGGACACGCAAGGCGACAATTCGCCCTTGTTCTGGTCCTACGACGGCGGCAGCTTGGCGTACTCCAGCGGCGGCAAGCTCAGGAAGGTGGCGATCGACGGCGGGTCTCCGGTGACGCTCTGCAACGCGAGGGCGGGACGCGGCGGCACCTGGAATCGAGACGGCGTCATCGTGTTCGCGCCGTCTCCGGAAGGGCCCCTCCTGCGCGTCTCCTCGGGCGGCGGCGAGACGAGCCCGGTCACGACGCTCGATGCGGGGCGGCACGAGACGGCGCACCGGTTCCCGTGCTTCCTTCCGGACGGCGACCACTTCCTCTACGTGTCACTTCCTCCGGGGCCGAATGGCTGGGACACGTTCGTCGGGTCACTGAAGGCGAAGTCGGTCAAGAAGGTCCTGACGGCGGGATCGGCGGCGGTCTTTGCTGCGCCGGGATACCTCGTGTTCGCGCGCGAAGATCGAGTCATGGCCCAGCGCTTCGACACCGGCCGCCTGGAGCTCACGGGGGATGCGATCGCCATCGGCAACGCGCCCGAGCCCTCGGACATGGACGCCGAGCCGGTGGCCTCGGCTTCGAGGAACGGCCGCCTCGTCGTGCTCCAAACCGACGTGCCCCAAACCAAGCTCCAGTGGCTCGATCGTGCCGGCGCGGCGCGCGGCGACCTCACTCTGCCACCCGGGCCGTGGGCCGTACGGCGACTCTCGCCGGATGGACGACGCGCCGGCGTCACGAACGGCCCAGACATCTGGATCGTCGATCTCGCGCGTGCGATGCCGACCCGTTTCGCTGCCACGATGTCGACCGAAGCGACGATGGTTTGGTCGCCCGACGGTCGCCAGATGGCGTACGTGTCGAAGCAGACCGGCCGTTCGGAGATCTTCGTCGGAAGCCCCGACGGCGCAGGCACTCCGGAATTGGTGCCGACGACCGACGCGCTGTTCAAGTACGTCGAGGACTGGTCCCCGGACGGGAGGTTCGTCGTGTTCCGAACGGTCAGCCCCTCGACGCAAGGGGACCTCTGGCTCCTGCCGATGACCGGTGATCGCAAGCCCCAGCCGTACCTCGTATCCGCCTACGCGGAACGCAACGCTCGCGTATCGCCCGACGGAGGTTGGCTTGCTTACGAGTCGGACGAATCCGGCACGACGGAGGTTTACGTCCAGTCGTTCCCGAACCCGGGGAAAAAGGTCCGCGTTTCCAGCGACGGAGGCAGCTTTCCGAGCTGGTCGCGTAGAGGGAAGGAGCTCCTCTACTTCTCGCGCGACGGTACACTGACGTCCGTTCCCGTCGAGGCGGGAGCGGAATTTCGTCCCGGTGAGCGGCGACCGCTGTTCAAGGCGTCGGACCTCGTCACCGGCGCGGAGGTCAGTGCGGACGGGGAACGCTTCCTCGTGAGCGAGTCCGCCGAAGCACCGCGCCGCGAGATCGGGCTCTTCGTCAATTGGCCGGCGGTGCTCCCGCAATGAGCCTCGCTGCGCAGCTCAAGCTCTCTGCCGATGGACGCACGTTGCTGGTGAACCGAACGATTTTCGAAGGTGATATCTGGCTCCTGCCGCTGAAGTAGCGCGGAATCAATGCTTTTCCACCGAGGAACCCGTTCTGGGCCCTCCAAAAGGCCTTCTGCGTCGAAAACGGCCTCGTAAGATCGTCCAGGAGACGCGATCGCCGAGCGGGACGGTCAAGAGGACCCCCGAAAATGACGAAAACAGGGCGAAAAGCCCTTCGCTCTCAGCTAAAGTGCGCCGATGTCTCTAGCCCCCGGCATCCGTCTCGGACCCTACGAGATCGTCGCCCCCTTGGGCGCCGGCGGCATGGGCGAGGTGTATCGCGCAAAGGACACGCGACTAGGCCGCGACGTGGCCGTGAAGGTGCTGCCGCAGCATCTGTCGTCGAACCCCGAGATCCGCGCGCGCTTCGAGCGCGAAGCCAAGACCGTCTCGTCGCTCAACCATCCACACATCTGCACGCTTCACGACGTCGGCCGCGAAGGGGAGACCGACTACCTCGTGATGGAGCTGATCGACGGGGAGACTCTCGCAGCGCGTTTGGCGAAGGGCCCGCTCCCTCTCGCC
Organism: Acidobacteriota bacterium; assembly: GCA_043740355.1. Classification (GTDB taxonomy): domain Bacteria; phylum Acidobacteriota; class Polarisedimenticolia; order Polarisedimenticolales; family DASRJG01; genus DASRJG01. The sequence continues at coordinate 7,573 of JAYUCM010000187.1, forward strand.
AACGTGTTGAAGTACGGCGCGCAGATCGCCGACGCGTTGGGTCGCGCGCACCGCGCGGGGGTGATGCACCGCGATCTCAAACCTGGGAACGTGATGTTGACCAAGTCGGGCGCGAAGTTGATGGACTTCGGCCTTGCGCGCGCGACGGGATTGGGCGCAACCGGCGAGCTGACCAGCTCGCCGACGGTCGCGGGACCGCTCACCGCCGAAGGGACGATTCTCGGGACGTTCCAGTACATGGCGCCGGAGCAGCTCGAAGGGAAGGAAGCTGACGCGCGCGCCGACCTGTGGGCGCTCGGCTGCGTCCTCTACGAGATGGCGACGGCGAAGCGCGCGTTCGAGGGCGCGACGCAGGCGAGTCTGATCAGCGCGATCATGCGGGACGCACCGCGGCCGATGGCGGAGCTGGCGCCGATGTCTCCTCCGGCGCTTGAGCGGGTCGTTCGGCAATGCCTCGCGAAGGATCCCGAAGATCGCATCCAGACGGCGCATGACCTCAAGCTTCAGCTGGAAGGGATCGCGGAGCCCGGATCGCAACTGACGTCTGCCGTATCCGTGCAGGCGAGTTCTGCGCCCCCCCGAGGCGCCGGAAGCCGCGAGCGCACCGCCTGGTTCCTCGTCGCGCTCGTGACCGCGATCGCCGCGTTGTTGTCGTGGAAACTCCTGCGGCCGGCTCTGCAGATCGCGGCTGCGGTACCGATGCGTTTCACGGTGACCGCGCCGCTCCACGCGCACCTCAGCACCGCGAGCAACGACGTCACGATCTCGCCCGACGGAAAACTCCTCGCGTTCGCGGCCTCCGATGAAAGCGGCACGAAGTTCATCTGGATCCGAGAGCTCGGAAGTCTCACGGCGCGCCGCCTCGTGGGGACGGAAAACGGGCACGCGCAGTTCTGGTCGCCGGACAGCCGATTCCTCGGATTCGTCGCCGGGGGCAAGCTCAAGAAGATCGCGCTCTCGGGAGGGTCGCCCGAGGTCATTTGCGACGCGCCGGACCCGCGCGGGGGGACCTGGGGCCGCGATGGCGACATCGTGTTCGCTCCGCACGCCGCAGGCGGTCTGTACCGCGTTTCCTCCGAGGGCGGCGAGCCGGTGGAGGTGGTTCACCCGGAAGCGTCACGCAAGGAAACCGGTCTGCGTTTTCCCCAGTTCCTCCCGGACGGGAAGCAGTTCGTCTTCGTGTCCATGCCGCGCCGGCAGGGGAATTTCGAGATCTACCTGGCGTCGCTCGCATCGAAGGATCGCGTCTTGCTGATGCGCGCCGGGGCGGTGCCGGTGTGGGCCGACCCGGGCTATCTCGTCACCGTGCGCAACCAGCGCCTCGTCGCGCAGCGCTTCGATCCGGCCGCGCGCAAGCTTCTCGGCGAGCCGCAAGAGCTTGGAGACGCTCCGTCGGTCGAGGGACCCGACGGCGTCCGGGTCGTATCGGCCTCGCGGAACGGCATCCTGGCCTACTCGGCGTCGCGGCTGTCCGACACCCAGGTGTCTTGGTTTGACCGCACCGGCAAGCGTCAGAGCATTCTGCCTTTGGCGAAGGGCCGCTGGGAGGCCGTGAGCATCGCTCCCGACGGTCGCAGGGGCTTGGTCGGCAAGCCCAGCTCCGGCGCGGAGCTCGACTGGTGGCTCGTGGATCTGGACACTGCTTCCGCGCGCCGTTTCACGGCAGCTAGCGCTGGCAGTTTCGCGTTGTGGTCTCCGACGGGCGATCGGATCGTCTACGAGACGAGCACGTCCGGTCCGCAAGACATGTACGTCAAGCCGGTCGAGGGCGGAGGAGCCGCCGAGCCCCTCGTCGTGTCCGACGTTCTATTCAAGAACCCCGGTCAGTGGACTCCGGACGGCAAGTACGTGACGTTCGAGCAGCCGGACCCGGAGACGGCCTGGGACATCTGGCGCGTGCCACTCGCCGGCGACCGCAAGCCGGAGCCCGTCGTACGGACGGCGGCCAACGAGCACGGCGGGTGGGTGTCGCCCGACGGCCGGCGGGTTGCCTACACCTCCGACGAATCGGGCCGGGAGGAGCTCTACGTCCAGTCGTATCCGGTCGCGGGACAGCGGCAGCAGCTGACGACCGGCGGGATCGCAAATTGGTACGGGAGCACGATGATCGATTGGTCGCGGGATGGCCGCGAGTTGTTGCTCTTCGACGGGGGAGTCCGCGTGATGGAGATCGCGAGCGGCGCCGCGTTCCGGGCCGGCGCGCCGCGGCTCCTGTTCGTCGCGCCGTACGGCGTCGCAGGATTCGCGACGACCCCCGATCACCAGCGGTTCCTCGTCATCGAGCCGGTGGCCGACGCCGAACCCGCTGCGATCGAGCTGGACCTGAACTGGGCCGCCGCGTTGGAGAAGAGGTGAGCCCCCCGCCTGGCAGCCCCTCGGTCCCTACGAGGTCGTGATAGGCCGTGACACCCCATCCGTCTTGACGTATCTTGACACGTCAGGAGGGCACCATGGCGGCGATCAAGGTCAGCTCGAAAGTCGACGCGAAGGTGTGGGACACCCTCAAGGAGCTGGCCGACGAGTCCCACCAGAACATCTCCGGACTGCTGACCGAGGCGATACGCGAATACATCGAGCGGCGCCGAGTGCGACCGGTCGTGAAGCGGCATCTCGAGGACTCGATCATCGAGAACCGGAAGTTGGGCCGCCTGCTTGCCCGCTGAACGTATCCGTTTCCTCTCCGTCGACGAAGTGCTCGCGATTCACGACGTGCTCGTCACGACCTTCGGCGGTCCGCCGGGGATCCGTGACGCAGGGCTTCTCGAAAGCGCGCTTTTCCGTCCGCAGACGGGCTACTACGATGACCTCGCGGAAGTCGCCACCGCGCTCTTCGAGTCGCTTCTGATGAACCATCCCTTCGTCGACGGCAACAAGCGCGTCGCGTTCGTCGCGACCGACGTATTCTTGCGTTTGAACGGGTGGAAGCTCCGCGTCGACCCCGACAAGGCGCACCGATTCCTGATCCGTCTGCTCGAGGAGGGAAAGTGCGATTTCGATCACCTTCTGCCGTGGATTCGCCGCTCGCTCCATGCCGCAGGGAAACGGTAACGCGGTGATCTCCACGCCGATGCGCCGGGTCGTCTCGCTCGCTGCGGC
>JAYUCM010000188.1:0-4425 GCA_043740355.1 Acidobacteriota bacterium
CGAAGCGGAGATCGCGGCCTACCGCGAGCTCGTCGCCGAGAGCCAGATCCGCCCGATGGCGCTCGAGCTGTACGTCGCCGACGCCGACGGGAAGAACGCGCGCCAGGTCACGCACAATGGCGCGGCGAATTTCGGCCCCTACTTCTTTCCCGACGCGAAGCGGATCATCTACGCGTCGAACGTGGCCGATCCCGGCGGCCGTAACTTCGACCTCTGGATGATCGGCGACGATGGTTCAGGCGCCCAGCAGATCACGTTCAACGACACGTTCGACGGGTTCCCGATGTTCTCCCCCGACGGCAGGTCGCTCGTCTTCGCAAGCAATCGAAACGGCAAGGTCAAGGGTGAGACGAACCTGTTCGTGGCGGATTGGGTGGAGTAGGGGGCCCCGGCGGGCGCTGTCCGAAGCCGAATACGGAAGACGTCAGCTCCCGAGTTGCTTCTGGGTCGTTCGCGCCCCGCGGCGGTCGCGAGCAATGGCCGCGTTTGTTCCGAGGCGTTAACCAAGTCCCGCACCGTCGTCGCCCTTCGCGAATCGCGAGTCCCCAAGCTACTATACGGCCAGCTCAGGGTCCCCACGCCCCCGCAGTCGCGAGGAATCGCGCATGCCCCGACGAACTGAGTTCGAGCTCGACGAGATCGGTCCCTGGTCTGAGATCAAGCTGGATATCCTCCGGGAATACGCCGTCGCCTATTCGAGAATCCTCGCCGCGCCAAGGACGCCCCGCCTTCACCACATCTACATCGATGGGTTCGCCGGGGCGGGTGTCCATGTGTCCAAGGCTTCCGGCGAGTTCGTCGCCGGGAGTCCAACCAACGCGTTGCTCGTCAAGCCGCCGTTTCGCGAGTACCACTTCATCGATCTTGATGAGAAGAAAGTGGCATCGCTGGAGGCGCGCGCCCGGGAACGGAGCGATGTTCGGATCTACCACGGGGACTGCAACCCGATCCTACTGGAACGCGTTCTGCCGCTTGCTCGGTACGAAGAGTACAAGCGCGCGCTGTGCATCCTCGATCCGTACGGCCTTCATCTTGATTGGAGGGTGATCGCGGAAGCCGAAGCGATGCGCTCGGTCGAGATCTTCCTGAACTTCCCAGTTGCGGACATCAACCGAAACGTCCTCAGGCGTCGCCGCGAGGAGGTTCCGTTAGAACAGGAGGCGCGACTGACTCGGTTTTGGGGTGACGAGTCCTGGAAGGCGGTCGCGTATCGGCCGTCGTCGCAGCAGCCGCTGTGGGGCGAGCGTGCTGACGAAAAGAGCACCAACGAGGATCTTGCCGCGGCATTCCGGGAGCGGCTGAAGTCGGTAGCCGGGTTTAAGCACGTGCCGGAGCCTATCGCCATGCGAAACTCGCAGCACGCCGTCGTGTATTACCTATACTTCGCGTCGCACAAGCCCGTGGCGGCGAATATCGTTCGCGATATTTTCAAGAAGTACCGTGAGCGCGGAGGCCACTGATGGCGCAGTCCTCCATCGAATGGACCGAATCGACCTGGAACCCCCTGACCGGCTGCACCAAGATCAGCCCGGGCTGTAAGTTCTGCTATGCCGAGCGGATGGCCAAGCGGCTCCACGGTATGGGCCAGCCGCGGTATGCGAACGGATTCGAGCTGACGCTGCACGAGGATCTGCTGGAACTCCCACTCTCCTGGAAAAAGCCGCAGAGGGTGTTCGTCAACTCGATGAGCGACATGTTCCACAAAGACGTCCCGTTGGCGTTCATTCAAAAGGCGTTCGACGTGATGCGGCGCGCATCGTGGCATCAGTTTCAGGTGCTGACGAAGCGATCCGACCGACTTCTCGAGCTGTCACCTTCGGTCGCCTGGCCTGGAAACGTCTGGATGGGCGTGAGCGTGGAACGACAGGACTACGTGTCGCGCATCGATGATCTCCGTGGAACCGGGGCCGCAGTGAAGTTTCTCTCGCTGGAGCCACTCCTAGGGCCGCTTCGCGATTTGCGCCTCGCGGGAATCGACTGGGTCATTGTCGGGGGCGAGTCGGGGCCGGGCGCGCGGCCGATGGACGTGCAGTGGGTTCTCGACATCAGAGCCCAGTGCCGCGCGGCAGGCGTGCCCTTTTTCTTCAAACAGTGGGGCGGATTCAACAAGAAGAAGTCTGGCCGTCTACTCGAAGGGCGCACGTGGGACGAATGGCCCAGGGTGCCGATGGTCGCCACGTGAAGTAATGGTCGAATCCCAGTAAAACCTTACGGTTCCGATCCTTTTCCGCAAAGAGCGGTGCTTGGGGCTCTAAAAAGGCTTATTCCGCGCAAAACGGCCTCCTACGATCGTCCAGGAGACGCGATCGCGGGACCGGCCTGGCTCCTGGAGCCCCTGAAATCGACGAAAGCGCAGCGAAATAGCGCTCCGCGGCCGAGGACAGGCAACGCGGAGCTCCGCTCCGTGAAACCCGAGAAGGCGTTCGCACGTTCCAATGCCCGCCGAGCATCGCGTTCTGACATGCGTCGGCTCAATGCATCGAGGAGGTCAGGTGATGGGAAAGATTGCCAGGAGTTGGGAGCTCGTCAAGGCCAGTTGGGCTGTGCTCCAGGCCGATAAGGAGTTGATCGTCTTCCCGGTCTTGTCGACGATCGCCGTGACCGTGGTCATGATCACGTTCGCCGTCCCGATGTTCCTGACGGGTGTGTTCGAGCATGGGTTCGTCCGGGGCGGCGGGATTCCCGTCGCCGGGATCCTCCTCGGCTTCGGGTTCTACGCGATCCAGTACACGATCATCTTCTACTGCAACTCGGCGCTGGTCGGCGCGGCGATGATCCGGCTCAAAGGGGGCGATCCCGGGATCGGCGATGGATTTCGCATCGCCAACCGGCACTTCACGTCGATCGTGGGCTACGCGCTCCTCGCGGCGACGGTGGGCATCGTCCTACGCAACATCGCGAGGAAAGGCGTCATCGGACGCATCGTCGCGTCCGTCTTCGGTCTCGGGTGGAACATCGCGACCTTCCTCGCCGTTCCGGTGCTCGTCGTGGAGGGGGTCGGTCCGATCGACGCGGTGAAGCGCAGCACCCAGCTCTTGAAGAAGACCTGGGGAGAGCAGCTCGCCGGCAACCTCGGCATCGGCGCAGCGTTCACGCTCGCGTTTTTCGGCGTGCTCGGGCTCTTCGGCGGCGCGTTGGCACTGGCGATCCCCACCAACTCGGCGCCGGTCATCGTCGGCGTCGTCGCCGTGTTCGTCCTCGCCGTGGTCCTGATGAGTCTCGTGGGGTCGGCGCTCTCCGCGATCTACACCGCCGCCGTCTACCGGTACGCAACCGAGGGGGACGCGGGCGGCATGTTCGATGCGGCGTTGGTGCGCGACGCGTTTCGCCCGCGATAGCGCTCGATGGAAACGACCTACAAGAACTGCCAGAGCTGCGGCATGCCGATGAGCCGCGACGCCAACGGCGGCGGCACGAACGCCGACGGGTCGAAAAGCTCGATGTACTGCAGCCATTGCTTTGCTTCCGGGCGGTTCACGCTCCCCGAGCTCACCGTGGGCCAAATGCAAGACCGGGTGCGCGAGAAGCTGCGCGAGTTCGGGATTCCCGGCCCTCTGGGCTGGTTCTTCACGCGAAAGGTTCCGAAGCTCGCGCGGTGGAGCGGTGCCGCCGGGCGATGACCGAACGTCCCTCCTGATGATCACGCCGCAGGTGCTGGAGATCCTGGCCGTGAAGCGTTGGCGGCCGGTCGCGCGGGATCGGTCTCGAGGAAGCGCTCGAGGATCGAGCGTGATTCACCCTCGAACCGGATGAACTGGACGCCGACGCCTCCGACCCGTCCCCATTGCGGATGCTGAATGCGCACGACCTGTGCGGTGACGCGGACGCGCTCGCCGTTGTCCAGCGCGAGGTCCAGGTCGAGCATCTGGTGCTCCGGGATCTCCCCGAACGTCTCGAGAAGGGCGCCGGTCAGGCTGATGTCCGCGATGCGCAGCGTTCCCCCCGGACGGACCGAGCACGCCGTTCCGAGCGATCGCCGCATGCGGCGCGCCGGCCTCGTCAGGCGCCCGACGTGTTCCTTGATGGCGGCGCAGACGGAGTCGAGCGCCTCGAGATCGTCTCCATGACGCGGAGGCGCGTACGTCGCGCACATCGCGCCGCGGAGCTCGGGGGGGAGCTCGAACGCGCCGGACGCCGGACGGACGACGGCGATCCGCTCCGGCCCGAGCGCTCCGAGGAAGACCCCGAGGTGCAGGAGCACGCCGTCTTCGCGTTCGCTGAGCAGAACGAAGACGGCGAAGTCGAAAGCGCCCGCCGCGTCCACCAGCCGTTCGAACGCCTGCGATGAGGGCGCGAATATCTCTTCGCGCCACAAGGTCGCTTCCGCGACGTCATGGAGCCCGGCTTCGAGGACCTCGCCGACGTGGTGCCCTGCCGCCGTCGAGGCGATGAAGAGCCTGGGTTTCATGGATAGGCGGTTCTGCA
>JAYUCM010000189.1:0-4419 GCA_043740355.1 Acidobacteriota bacterium
TCGCCGGGAAGCACGCGCGCGGTCGCGACCGAGCTGTTCAGGACCTCCTTCGCCTTCACGCCCAACTGCTTGTAGACGTCGGCCGCCGTATCGGCGCGCGCGGTCGCGGCGGACAGCACGAGGAGCCCGGCGGCGGCGAGGCGCGCGGCGCCCCTCATGCGATGGCCCGCTTGTTCCCCTTGCGGCGTTTGGCGAGACGCTCCTCGCGTCGGGCGAGCTCGACCGACGACCATGCGGCAAACGCCTCGGCCGTCTCGAAGTAGAGCTCGTAGCCGGCGTCCCCCGAGAAGTACTCGCAGGGCTCGACGGGGTTGTCGGCGTCCGGCCAACCGTATTCGCGGCAGATCTGCGGGCGCGTGTGGTAGATCCCGCATCGATCGTCGGGCAGCAGGTGCTTGCACGGCGTGCGGACCTCGAGATACCAGTCGCCGCGTTGCACCCAAACCGCGATGTGCTCGTGCAGTAGGTACCAGCGGATGTGGTCGTGATCTGTCGGCGTCGCCGGCTTCGCGATCTGGAGGGCGAAGTACTTGCAGCACTTCGCCGTGCAGTCGTGGCAGGGCGGGCCGTTCGTGGAGTCGAACTTGAGAGGTCCGAGCTGGACGAGACTCACGCGCCGATCTCCTCCGAAGGACCACGGGACCGCGAGTCTAGCACGCGGCCGACGGCCGCTTCCGGCGCGTATAATCGGCGTGCGAATGATCGTCTATGCGGCCAAACATCTCCTCCCCGTGGCCTCGCCTCCGATTCAGAACGGAGCGGTCTCGGTCCACGACGGGAAGATCGTCGCCGTCGGGCGGCGGAAGGACGTGGTCAAGGCCCACCCGGGCGTGGAGGTGCGCGAGCTCGGCGACGCGGTGATCATCCCCGGCCTCGTCAACGCGCACACGCACGTCGAGCTTTCGTTCATGAACGGCGAGTCCCCTGCGGGGGGCACGTACATGACGTGGCTCAGAGATCTCGTGACACGGCGATCGGCCGTCGACTCGGTTTCGGCAGCCGAGGCGGCCGCACACGCCATCGAATCCATGGCCTCGCGGGGCACCGTCGCCGTCGGGGACGTCGCGAACGGAGCGTGGGCGTCGCCTCTACTCGCGCGGTCCGGCCTGTTCGGCCTCGCGTTTCACGAGCTGTTCGGTTTCCGCGCCGCCGACGCGGAGTCGATCCTCAGCGCCGCGGCGGAACGCTTGGAAGCGATCGACGCTCATCCCGAGGTCCGGGCCGCGCGGGGCCGGATCGACAATGTCCTGACGCCCCACGCGGCGCACACCACGTCGCACCCCCTGCTCAAGGCGCTCGGCGGACGCGCGGTGGCCTCGGGGGAGATGCTCTCGATTCACGTCGCCGAGAGCGAGGAAGAGACACAACTCTTGCGTGACGGTACGGGTCCTTTCAAGGACTTCCTGATCGAGCGCGACGCCTGGGAGCCCGGCTGGCGGGCGCCCGGGATGACGCCGGTTGCGTACCTCGACCGACTCGGCGTCCTGACGCCGCGAACGCTCGCGGTGCACTGCATCCACATCGACCACCAAGATCTTTCCCGGCTGCAGGCCCGGGGCGTGACCGTCGTGACCTGCCCGCGCAGCAATCAGAGGCTGGCCGTGGGCAAGGCTCCGGTGACGAAGCTGCTGGCCTCCGGGGTTCCCGTCGCGCTGGGGACCGACTCGTTGGCTTCCGCGCCCGACGTCGACGTCTTCACCGAAGTCGCCCACTTGCGGCAGGAGCACCCCGGCCTCTCCCCCGCCGCTGCGCTCCGGATCGCGACCCTGAACGGCGCGCGCGCGCTCGGGCTGGCGTCACGGCTGGGCTCGATCGAGGCGGGGAAGTGGGCCTCGCTCGCCGTCGTCGGGCTGAACGATCCGAACGACGATCCTCTCGAGGCGGTGACGTGGTCGTCCGAGACCGTCGCGCCCCTCGTGCAGGCCACGTGGGAGAAGGCTTCGCGGTGAGCCGCCTTTCCCGGCTCGCCCTGGCCGTCGCGACGTGGGGGCGGATGGTCAAGTTCTCCCACAGCGTCTTCGCCTTACCGTTCGCGCTGACGGGCGCCTCCCTCGCCGCGGCGCGTTACGGGATCACGTGGCGGCAGGTCGCCTGGATCGTCGTGGCGATGGTCGCCGCCCGCAACGCCGCGATGGGGTTCAATCGTCTCGTCGACCACGCGATCGACGCGAGGAACCCGCGCACCGCGGGGCGCGAATTGCCGCGCGGCGCCGTGTCCCGCGGCGCCGTGTGGGCGTTCACCGGGGCGCTCGCCGCGCTATTCGTCGTCTCCGCGTTCCGGTTGAACGCGCTGTGCGGAGCGCTCTCCCCTCTCGCGCTGCTGATCGTGTTCCTCTACTCGCTCACCAAGCGGTTCACCTGGGCGAGCCACGTCGTGCTCGGGTTGTCGCTGGCGATCGCGCCCGTGGGCGGCTGGCTCGCGATCGCGGGACGCTTCGCGCCGCTCCCCCTTCTTCTCGCGGCGGCGGTCGTGTTCTGGGTTGCCGGATTCGATACGATCTACGCGTGCCAGGACGCGGCGTTCGACCAGCGGGAGGGACTGTTCTCGATTCCCGCGCGATTCGGCGTCAGGCGAGCGCTGATCGCGGCGCGCGTGTTTCATCTGGTCGCGCTCGGGGCGATGGTGGGTGTCGGCGTGGCCGGTGCGCTCCACGGCGTCTACTGGATCGGACTCGTCGTCGTGGCGGGCGTGCTCGTCGCCGAGCACCGGCTGGTCCGCGCGGACGATCTCTCGAAGGTCGGCATCGTGTTCCTCAACGCGAACGGCCTGATCAGCGTTCTCTACTTCGGCGTCGTGCTCGCGGCGCTGGCGCTTCAGAAGACGGCCCCATGAGCCACGACGAACAAGATCCGAGCGCCATCAAGGCCTTCGAGGACCTCGACTTCCTGAAGCGCGACGAGCTGCGGCCGGTCCGGCTGATGCTCGAGCTCATGAAGGCCGACATACTGCAGCGCGAGGCCGGCATACGCTCGACGATCGTCGTCTTCGGGAGCGCGCGGATCAAGGAGAAGGCGGAAGCGAAGCTGCTGCTCGACGAGGCGCGGCGGCTCGAGAACGATCGTCCGGGGGATCCGGCCTCGGCGCGGGCGGTGCGCGTCGCGGAGAGGATGGTCGCGAACGCCGTTTACTACGACATCGCGCGCGAGTTCGCGCGGATCGTCTCGGCGTCGTGCCAAATCGACGGTCGATGCGATTACGTCATCACGACCGGGGGCGGCCCGGGGATCATGGAGGCGGCGAACCGGGGCGCCCACGACGTCGGCGCGAAGACGATCGGGCTCAACATCGTGCTCCCCGCGGAGCAGCGGCCGAACCCGTTCATCACGCGCGGGCTCGGATTCAACTTCCGCTACTTCGCGATCCGGAAGATGCACTTCATGCTCCGGGCGAAGGCCCTCGTGGCTTTCCCGGGAGGCTTCGGGACGATCGACGAGTTGTTCGAAGCGTTGACGCTCGTCCAAACGGGCAAGGTGGAGCACCTGCCGGTCGTCCTCGTGGGCCGGGCGTTCTGGGAGAAGGCGCTGGATCTTCCGCATCTCGTGGACGAAGGGCTGATCGCGCCTGAAGACGTGGGCCTCTTTCGTTACGCAGACACCGCCGGCGAGGCCTGGCGCCAGATCGTCGACTACCACGCCGCGCGCGGCGACGACTGATGCGTCCCACGCTGGCATTGTTCGACATCGACGGAACCCTCGTCGACACCGGCGGGGCCGGACGAGCCGGGCTGGAAGCGTCGTTTCGATCCGTCTTCGGCCTCCACGACGTGTCCGGGTCCGCCGCCCGCGTTCGCTTCGACGGCAAGACCGACCCGGCGATCATCGCCGACATCGCTCGCGAAGCCGGGATTCCGGCGGCCGAGGTCGAGCCGCGCTACGCGGAGCTGCAGGAGGCCTACCTGCAAGCGTTGAGGAAAGAGCTGGCGGTTCCCAACCCGCGCCGGCGGGTGATGCCCGGCGTCCGGCCGCTCCTCGACCGTCTCGCCGCGCGCCCGGACGTCTTCCTCGGCCTGGTCACCGGCAACGTCGAAGAAGGGGCGCGCGTCAAGCTCGACGCCTTCGGGTTGAACCGTTATTTCGTCGACGGCGGGTTCTCTTCCGATCATCCCGAGCGGAGCGAAATCGCGCGCATCGCGCACCAGCGGCTCTCGCGACGCGCCGGCTTCCGCTTCCCGGTCGACCGCGTCATGGTCATCGGGGACACCGAGCTGGACGTCGTGTGCGCGCGCGCCAACGGATTCCGTGCCATCGCCGTGGAATCCGGCTGGGTGCCACGCGATCGTCTCCTGGCCGCGGAGCCCGATGCACTGCTCTCCGATCTCACCGATGCCGACGCCGTGCTCGCCGCGATGGGCCTAGCGGAATAGTTCTTGGGGTCAGGTCTCCCATTGAGTCATTCGCACGTTGCGAATGACTCAATGG
>JAYUCM010000190.1:0-10648 GCA_043740355.1 Acidobacteriota bacterium
GGCGAGGTCGTGTTCAACACATCGATGACGGGATACCAGGAGATCCTGTCCGATCCGTCCTACCGCGGGCAGATCGTCGTGATGACCTCTCCCGAGATCGGGAATGTCGGCACCAACGCCGCCGACGCCGAATCCGGCGCGCCCCAGGTGGAAGGGTTCGTCGTCCGCGAGCTGTCGTCGGCCCCGGCGAATTGGCGCTCCACCCAAGCGCTCCACGAGTATCTGAACGAGCACGATCTCCCGGGCATCAGTGAAGTGGACACCCGCGCGATCACGCGGCACCTACGCACGCGCGGCGTGGCGAACGGGGTGATCTCGTGCGTCTCCACGGACGCGGAAGCGCTCGTGCGCACCGCGCGTGAGGCGCCCGGGCTCGAGGCCCTTGATCTCGTGCGGCGGGTGACGTGCGCCGCGCCGTACCGGTGGGACGTTCCGCGCGAGGCGCGGTGGGCCGCGCCCTTCGATGCCGAGCCGGGTCGTCCGCGCGTGCGCTGCATCGCCTACGATTTCGGAGCCAAGAGGAACATCTTCAGACTGCTCCACGAGTCCGGCTTCGACGTGACCGTCGTCCCGGCGACGTTTCCAGCGCGAGACACCCTTGCGCTCGGCGCCGAAGCCGTTTTCCTTTCCAACGGGCCCGGCGATCCGGCGACGGCGACCTACGCGATCGAGGCAGTGCGCGGCCTCGCGGGACGAGTGCCGATGTTCGGAATCTGCCTCGGGCACCAGATCGCGGCTTTGGCGGTCGGCGCGAAGACGATCAAGCTGAAGTTCGGTCACCGCGGCGCGAATCATCCGGTCCGCGATCTGCGGACCGGCCGCGTGGCGATCACCGCGCAGAATCACGGGTACGCCGTCGCCCAAGAGACGCTCCCCCACGAAAGCAAGATGACGCACGTCAGCCTCAACGACGGCACATGCGAGGGGTTCTTCGACGAGAGCCGGCAGCTCCTCGCGGTGCAGTACCACCCCGAATCCTCGCCGGGCCCGCACGATGCGCTCAACCTCTTCGGGGAATTCCGGAGGTTGGTGGACCGGGAGCGGTTCGGCTCGGCCGCCGGAAAGGGGGCTCGATGACCGATTGGAAATCCTCGCTACGGTACGATCCCACGCCGTGGCTCATCGAGAACGCCTGCGCGCCGATCCGCTATCGCGTGCTCACCGAGCTCCTCGACCGGCCCAAAGAAGACCCCGACGTCCAGAAGGCCCGCGCGGAAGTCGGGGCCTACGCCCCGGCGCTTAAGCTCCAGCGCACGCAGCGGAAAGACGGAACGTGGGGCGGGCACATTCATGCGGGAGACGCGCGCAAGCTCGAGCCGTCTCTCGAAAACGGCCTGTCGCTCCTCTACGAGATGGGATGGACGCGCGACGCCAAGCCGGTCAAGCTCGGGGCCGCCGTGCTTCGGACGTTCCTGACCGCCAAGAAAGACCTCAAGTTCTTCGAGTTCGGGAAGTTCGTGAAGGCCGACGAGAAGCGTGAGCGTTACTACCGTTGGTTCCTGCGCACCCTCGCGCTGGGGCTTCTCGTCCGTGGCGGCTACGCCGACGATCGCAGCCGGATCAGTGTGCTCGAGTTGCTCGATCTTTGCGCTGGGTTCGTCGACGATCCGGTCTCGCGCAATCCCGTCGAGGAGATCGGCGCGAGCCACCCGCTGATCCGCGCCGCCGTGTGGAGGCGAGACTATCTCTTCGTGCCGGACGCGCACCTGATGCGCGTCTTCGCCTTTTCGCCTTGGTTGCTCGACGGCGAGCTTGCGAAGATGCGGCTGAAGAAGATCTCCGACTACGTCATGTCGGAAACATATCAACGCCTGGCGCCGGATCTCGGGCTCGTGCGGACGGCGAAAGGCTCGTTCGTCAAGGGCGGGGGAATCCGTATCCGGTCCGTCGACTATTACCAGAAGCACGGGAACCTGGACGAGCTGCTGGTCAACATGGAATTCTTCGCGCGCCTGGGCCTGCTGAACCGCTACCCGCAATTCATGACGCACCTCGAGTGGTGGCAGGCACAGCAAGGGAAAGAGGGCCACTGGAACCTGTCGAGCAAGCTGCTCAACGAAAGCAGCCGTTGGACGGCGCTGCTCCGGATCGAGAAGGACTGGCGGTCCCCGACGCGCAAGGAAGCCGACCTGACGTTTCGCGTTCTCCTGATCCTGAAGTACCAGTGGGAGCGTCAGATCCGGATGCTGGATCGAAGGGACGACGGGTACACGATCTAGCTCGCGGTCACTCCGCGGGCTTAGCGAAAAACATCTTCCCTGCCGCCGTCTGGATCGCGCTCGTCACGACGACCTCGATCGTGCGCCCGGTGTGGCCGCGCCCCTGCTCCACGACGATCATGGTGCCGTCCGCGAGATAGCCGACGCCCTGTCCCGGTTCTTTGCCGTCCTTGACGATCGTGACGCGCAGGCTTTCCCCGGGCAAGACCACCGGGCGGAGCGCGTGAGCGAGATCGTTGACGTTAAGCACGACGACCTCGCGGATTCCGGCGAGCTTGTTCAAGTTGAAGTCGGTCGTGATCAGCGCCGCACCGCGGCGCAGCGCCAGCGCCACGAGCTTGAGATCGACCGCGCTCTCTTCGGCGACGTCGTCGGCGACGACCCGCGCGGGCAGCCGCGCCGAGCTCCGCAACGCCTGGAGCACGTCGAGTCCGCGCCGGCCCCGCGCGCGCCTCATCGGATCGGGAGAGTCCGCGACGTGCTGCAGCTCCCGGAGCACGAACTCCGGCACGATCAGATCCAGGTCGCAAAACCCGCTCAGCACGACGTCCGGAAGACGGCCGTCGATCAGCGCGGAGGTGTCGATCAGCGCCTCGCGCGATCGCGACGGCGGCGCGAGGGGGTGAGGGACTCCGCGTGCCCGGAGCGCGATGAGACTCCCGCCGGCGGCGACGACGAGCGTCGCGAAAACCGCGACGGCAAGAGCCGGGAGGAGCGGCACCCAACCCGCCGCGGCGGCCAGAAGGAGCAGCGCGACAGCGGCGACGATCGCGCGAACCGTCGCGCGTGCCCCCACGGTCAGGCCACCTCGGCCGCATCGAGCGCTTCGGAGAGGTGGCGCACGGTGACGAGGCGAAGTCCGGACGAGGAGGTCGAAGCGGCGCCCGCGGGCACGAGAGCCGTATCGAATCCGAGTCGTGACGCTTCGCGCAACCGCGCGTCGAGTCGCGAGACGCTGCGGATCTCGCCGGCCAGGCCGATCTCTCCCAAGATCGTCGTCCGTTCCGCGAGCGGTCGTCCGGCCAAGCTCGAGGCCGCGGCCAAAGCCACCGCAAGATCGGCCGCCGGCTCGGAGGTCTCGATCCCCCCCGCGACATTGACGAAAACATCGCGGCCGCCGACGTCGATCCCGGCGCGGCGTGCGAGGACGGCCAAGATCATCGCGAGGCGGGCTCCGTCCACCCCGAGCGCGACGCGCCGCGGCGATCCGTGGGCGGTCTCGCCGACGAGCGCCTGCACCTCGACGAGAAGAGGGCGCGTTCCCTCGATCGCCGCCAAGACGGCCGATCCCGGCGATCCCGAGGCGCGCTCGGCGAGAAAAACCTCGCTCGGGTTGGGGATCCCGCGAAGCCCCGCGTCTCCCATCGAGAAGACCCCGATCTCGTCCGCGGGTCCGAAGCGGTTCTTGAGCGCTCGCAGGATCCGGTGCGCGTGATGACGGTCCCCCTCGAACTGAATCACCGTGTCGACGACGTGCTCGAGCGTGCGCGGCCCCGCGATCGAGCCCTCCTTCGTGACGTGTCCGACGATGACGACGGGGAGATCGGTGGACTTCGCGAGCGCGACCAGCCGCGCCGCCGATTCCCGGACCTGGCCGTCGGAGCCGGGGACCGACGTCAGCTCCGCGCAGCGCACCGCCTGGATCGAATCGACCAGCAGGAGGTCCACCCGGGAACGACGGGCGGCCGTGGCTATGGCGTCGACGTCGGTCTCGGCGAGGACGAGGAGGTTCGCCGAACGCACCGCGAGGCGGGCGCCGCGAAGGCGCAGCTGCGCTGGAGATTCCTCCCCCGAGGCGTAAAGGACGCGTCGTCCGGTCTCGGCGACGGCCGAGGCGGACTGGAGGAGCAGCGTGCTCTTGCCGACGCCGGGCTCTCCTCCGACCAGGACGACGCCGCCGGGCACCAGACCGCTCCCGAGGACGCGATCGAATTCCGCGAGGCCGGTCGACGTGCGGACGAGCTCCGCGCTCGCGACGTCAGGGTAGGGTACGGGCTCAGGCGTCCGGACGGGGAACCCTCGGCGCCCCGCGCCCCCGGCTTCTTCGACGAGGCTGTCCCACGCGTCGCACGACGGACACCGACCGTGCCACTTGCCGCTCTCGAACCCGCACTGCTGGCAGACGTACGTCGGCTTCGTCACAGGCGGCCCCTCAGCTATCCCGCCACTGCGGATTCACGAAGCTGGTGAACTCGCGGATGAAGTGCAGGTCAACCGTTCCGGTCGGGCCGTTCCTCTGCTTGCCGATGATCAGCTCGGCCTTCCCCTTGAGATCGGGATCGTCCTTCTTGTAGACCTCCTCGCGGAACAGGAAGAGGACGACGTCGGCGTCTTGCTCGATCGCGCCCGATTCCCGCAGGTCGGAAAGCTGCGGCCGTTTTTCACCGGTGCTCCGCTGCTCGGGCGCGCGCGAAAGCTGCGACAGCGCGAGGATCGGTATGTGGAGCTCCTTGGCCATCTCCTTGAGGGAGCGCGAGATCTCGGAGATCTCCTGCTGCCGGCTCTCGTAGCGGCCTCGGCCCTGCATCAGCTGGAGGTAGTCCACGATCACGAGGTCGCAGCCGCGCTCGAGCTTGAGGCGCCGCGTTTTCGCGCGCATCTCCGTGATGGTCGCCCCCGGCGTGTCGTCGATGAACATTGGGGACTCGGACAGTTCGGTGTACGCCTTGATGATCCGGTCCCATTCGTCCTTGCTGATGCGTCCCGTTCGAATCTTGTGGGTGTCTACGTGACCCTCCGCGCAGATCATGCGAAGGAACAGTTGTTGATGCGACATCTCGAGCGAGAAGATGCCGACCGTCCGCCCGTGGCGCATGGCGGCGTGCGCCGCGATGTTGAGCGCCAGCGTCGTCTTTCCCATCGACGGGCGCGCCGCGAGGATGACGAGATCGGCCGGCTGCAATCCCGCCGTCAACTCGTCCAACTGCATGAAGCCGGTGGCGATCCCCGTGATCGATTCCCGCCGGTGGGTCAGGTCCTCGATCATCTTGATGCTGCGCTCGCCGACCGTCCTCATCGACATGAAGCCGGCCCGGAGCCGTTCCTCCGCGACGTGGAAGATCGCCTTCTCGGCCTCGTCCAGGACCTGGTCGGCCGACCCGGTGGCCCGCATCGCGGAGGTCAGGATCTGCTGCGCCGAGCGGATCAGCTCACGCAGGATCGCCTTCTCCTTGACGATCTTGGCGTAGTACTCGACGTTCGCCGATCGCGCGGTGCCGTCGATCAGCGTGGCGATGTACGCGACCCCGCCGGACGCGTCGAGAGAGCCGGAGCGCTCCAGGACGTCGCGCAGGGTGACGAGATCCAGCGCCGTCCCGGTTTCCGCCAGCTCCTCGAGCGCCCGAAAGATGCGCCGATGACGCTCCGCGTAGAACGTCTCGGAGGTGAGCAGCTCCTGCGCCTTGTGAATCTGCCGATTGTCAAGGAGGACCGCTCCCAAGACGGAACGTTCCGCCTCGTCGGAATGAGGGAGAGTCTCCGGAAGAACTTCCTGCAGCATGGCCGCCCGTGACCGCGGCTTTCGACGCGCGCGGCGCCGCGCAGAATACCACGCGAATGGTAAGCTCCCGTGTCGCCCTAGACCGGCCCGAGGCGCGCCTCGAAAGGAATGCACGATGATGCGACGATCCTCGTGGATCACCCTCGCTCTTACGGTCGCAGCAGGGCTCGTCCCTTCGCCCGCGCACACCGCCGACAAGCCCAAAGTCGTGATTCTCGGATTCGACGGCGCCGACGCGCGGCTGGTCACGCAGTGGATGAACGAGGGCAAACTCCCCAACCTGGCCCGACTTCGCGACGACGGCTCGTTTTCGGACCTGCGCCCTACGAACCCGCCGCAAACACCGGTCTCGTGGTCGTCGTTCGCGACGGGGACGAATCCCGGGAAGACGCGGATCTTCGACTGGTTGATGCGAAACCCCGCGGATTACCTCCCCGATTTTGCGATGAACTCCGAATCCCGCCGTACGTTTCTCCTCGGCGCGAAAAACGGGCTCGTCGTCGGGGTCGTGGCCGGAGGCGCCGTCTTCCTCATCGCGTTCTTGATCGCGCTCCTCTTCCGCCTCGGGTGGACGATGCGCCTCGCGATCGCGACGCTCTGCGGTCTCGCCGCCGGACTGCCGTCGGGGTTCGTGACGAAGCAGTTCCTTCCCGTCGAGGTTCCCGATGCGATCAACCATCGCCGGGGGAGCACCATCTGGGAGCTGGCCTCGAAGGCCGGCCTCAGGGTTCAGGTCATTCACGTTCCAGCGACCTTCCCGGCGGAAAACGTCGGGCCCGGGCACATGATCTCGGGGTTGGGCGTTCCGGACATGCGCGGCCGCGTCGGTACGCCGACCTATTACACCTCCGATCCCACCTTCCAGCCCGGCGCGGGCACGAACGAGTTCAGCCTCGAGCTGGTGCGGCTCTCCGATCATCGCGGCACGATCGAGACCCGCGTCATCGGGCCGTTCAACAAGCCTTTCTACGATTACGTCGTCGATCGTGAGACCGCGGGGGTCACCGACAGGCGCGAGCTGGGGGATGCGAAGCGTCGCGTGCGGCAGGCGCTCGACGACGCCGACGTCCCCAGGCGCATCGATCTCCCGCTCAAGCTCGTCGCCGCGGCCGACACGTGCACGGTCACGGTCTCCGGCCAAACCCAGACGCTCAAAGTCGGCGCATGGAGCGATTGGTTCACGTTGGACTTTCCGGTCAACTGGGTCGTCGACCGCGCGGCCCCGCTACGGGGCATCGCACGCTTCAAGCTGCTGCGTCTGTCCCCACAGCTCGAGTTGTACATGTCGCCGATCAACTTCCACCCGGACTGCCACGCGGTCTCTTTTTCCTGGCCGCCGGACTACGCCGAGGTGCTCCACAAGCGGTTCGGGCTGTACAAGACGATCGGCTGGCCCGAGGACACGTGGTCGCTTCCCTCCGGCGTGGGTGACGAGGAACTATTCCTCGAAGACATGAAATTCACGCGCGACAAGGACGAGGAGATCCTGACCGGGCTCCTGGGCGATCACACCGACGACCTGTATATCCAGATCTTCTATTTCACCGACCGCATCGGACACCTGTTCTGGCGGTTCCTCGATCCCGGCCATCCGGCCTACGACCCCGTTCTCGCGGCGCGATACGCTCCCGAGGTCTTGAACGCGTACCAGTCGATGGACGCACTGGTCGGCAAGGCGCGCCAGCTCGCCGGTCCGGAGGCCCTCTTCCTCGTCTGCTCCGATCACGGATTCTCGTCGTTCCGTCGCGGGGTGAGCCTCAATACATGGTTGGTGCGCAACGGCTTCATGACGCTCAAGGGCCAGACCAACGATCCCGCCACGCTCGAGAAGCTCTTCGACACTCGCGATCTCTTCCAGAACGTCGACTGGTCGCGCACCAAGGCCTACGCGCTCGGCTTCGGCGGCATCTATCTCAACGTCGTCGGCCGGGAGAGAGACGGCTCCGTGATGCCTGGACAGGAGTACGACGACGTCAGGCGCAGGATTCGAGAGGGGCTCGAAGCGCTCGTCGATCCGGTCACCGGCGACCACCCGATCGCCAAGGTCTGGACGCGCGAGGAGCTGTACACGGGCTTCGACGCGAACCTCATTCCGGACTTGCGGGCCGGGAACGGCCTGAACTATCGGGTCTCCTGGCAGACCGCTCTGGGCGGCGTGCCACCGGATGTTCTCGAAGACAACCACAAGGCGTGGTCGGGCGATCACTGTTCCACCGATCCGGATCTGGTCCGCGGCATCCTCTTTTCGAACCGCAAGCTCACGAAGGCCGATCCCTCGGTCGTCGACATCGCTCCGACGGTGCTGAAGGCGCTCGGCCTCGAGATCCCAACCACGATGGACGGGAAGCCGCTCTTTTGATGGGACGCCAAACCACCGGAGCGCCGGGTGCCTTCGTCCTTGCCGTGATCCTGGCCGCTCACGGCACGGCGCCGCCCGCGCGTGCAGACGATGCGCGAAAACGGCGCCTCGACGCGCTGCAAGACGAGATGAAGCAGCTCCAAGGTGAGATGGCCACACTCGCGCTCCGCGAGCGAAGCCTGCTCGGAGACGTCGCCCGCATCGACGCGGAGATCGCGCTGCGCCGCGCGGAGCTCGAGGAGGTCTCGCTCCGGCTCCGCGACACGGAAGAGCGGCTGACGGAACGCGAGCGCGAGCTCGCGGCCATTGCGGCCGAGCGCGAGCGTCGCGCGCCCCAACTGGGGGCTCGCCTCCGCGAGATCTACAAGCGCGGGCCCGCGGGACTCTTGGCCCGGGTCGTGGGCCAGATGGACCGGACCGAAGGGCTCGAAGGCTTCCGCTACGCGAGCTATCTCTCACGCCGCGACGCCGGGCAACTGGCGGGATGGCGCAGCACCTCGCGGCGGTTAGGCGGTGAACGGGCGATCCTCTCGGTCGAGCGCTCGCGGTTGGCCGCGCTGCGGTCCGAGGCCTCGCGCAAGGAGACCGCGCTCACGTCGGGTCGGGCATCGCGCGCGTCCCTCTTGGCGCGCATCCGCGGAGACCGCGAGCAGCACGAGAAGGCCTACGACGAGCTCGAGGTCGCCACCCGGAGCCTCGGCCGCCTCGTCGAGTCCTTCGAGGACACCCCGGCGCACGTCGCTCTCAACGTGCGCACGTTTCGCGGCCTTCTCGATTGGCCCGCGGCCGGCACCGTTTCGACGAAATTCGGCACCGTCGTGCACCCACGGTTCAGGACGGAGATTCCGCATCCCGGGCTCGACATCGACGCCGCTCCCGGACAGCCGTTCCGGTCGATCTTCGACGGCCGCGTCGCTTACGCGGCGCCGTTGACCGGGTACGGGCTCACCGCCGTTGTCGATCACGGCCATGGCCTGGTGTCGATCTACGCCCACGCCGAGGCGCTTTTGGTTGCGGCTGGCGAGGATGTCCAACGCGGCCAGGAGCTCGGGAGGGTCGGGGAGTCGGCGTCGCTCCGGGGACCGTACCTCTATTTCGAACTGCGGGACGGCGGCAGGCCGGTCGATCCGTCTACTTGGCTGAGGCGGCGCTGAGGCCCATCCGGCGCAAAGTGGCGTGTTCGGGTTGCCGGACCGGTGCGGTCCGTGTAGGTTCATATCGTCGGCTCGTCGATCCGAGGTGCCCATGCGCCGCAGTCGTCTCGTGCTCCTGTTCAGTTCACTGGCGGTCGTTCTTTTCCTTCTGGGGAGCGGGGCCGCTTTGAAGGCGGGAGCGGGCGACGGGACCTTTCGCCAGATGCTTCTCTTCAGCGAGGTTCTTTCCTACGCCGTCGACAATTACGTCGACCCTGTGGATACCGAGAAGCTGATGCGCGGAGCCCACGATGGCCTGATGGGGGGGCTCGACGCGCACGGCGCCTACCTGACCCAAGCGGACGTCGAGGCATGGAAGCACGGCGCAGGATCGACCGAAGACGTGGACCCCGGGATCTCGGTCCTCAAGAGCGGCCCGGTCATTCAGGTCGTCGCGGTGGCCGCGGGCTCGCCGGCGGAAGGCGCTGCGATCGCCGCCGGCGATCAGATCCGGAAGATCGGAGGTCGCTCGGTGCGGACGCTCTCGCTCGACCAGTCGCAGCGCTTGCTGAAGGGGGCGCCCGGATCCTCGGTGGAGATCGATCTGTTTCGCGTGAAGGACTTGAAGCGCGAGGTCGTAACGATCGGCCGGGCGGCGCGCCGCGACGCCCCTTACGTCCTCGAGGTCACGGCGGGCATCGCTGTCCTCAAGGTGCGTGACATCGATCGGCTCCCGAACGAGGGATTGGTGCAAGAGCTCGTGTCGGTCAAGGATCGAGGCGCGGACCGATTGCTCGTCGATCTCCGCGACGCGGCCTCGATGGATACGCGACGCGCGGCGGCGATCGCCGAGCTGTTCGCCTCCGGCGATTTTCTCCGGCTGAGCGATCACAACGGACGCTCGATCGAGAAGCTGGCGTGCACGCGGCCGAAGCCGGTTTGGGGAGGCCGCGTGGCGGTGCTCGTCAACGGGGCGACCGCCGGAGCGGGTGAAGGGCTCGCAATGATCCTCAGGGACCGCAAGAGCGCGCCGATCTACGGCGAATCGACGTACGGGCTCGGGACCGAGGCGAAGTTGATCGAGCTCCCCGAGGGTGGCGGTCTCCTCGTGCCGGGTTTCATTTGGGAAACGCCCGCGGGCAAGCGTTGGAATGCCGACGGCCTCGTTCCCGACAAGATCGTCAAGGCCGACGGACGCCGCGGCGAAGGCGACGACGACCAACTCAAGAAGACGCTCGACGATTTCGGTAAGACCGACGCCGCCGAGGCTGCCCCCAAAGCCGCTTGAGCGATCGCAGCGTGCGCGCGCTCGTCCTTGCGATGGCGCTGACGACAACCGCCGCTCATGGCGCGAGCGGAGGATCCCAGCCGCCGGGGGCTCCGCAGATCCGGCCCGAGGACACGAACGCGGACTCGCTGAGGCGAGGCGACGCGTACG
>JAYUCM010000191.1:0-4398 GCA_043740355.1 Acidobacteriota bacterium
ACAAGACGGCCGATGGCGGCGCGTCGTGGAAGCTTGTCCTCGCGGCTCCATCGCCCTACGAAGACCGTGTCGGTTGCGGTGACGTCGCGATCGATCCGGGCAACCCGAGCGTGCTCTACGCGGCACTCTACGCACGGCGCCGAACGCCGTGGTCGTTCTCGTTCGGCCCGGCCGTCACGGACGGGAAGGACCTCGGCGGCATCTTCAAGTCGATCGACGGCGGCGCGACGTGGTCGAAGGTCACCGCGGGACTACCGAAGGAAACGGGACGGATCGGCCTCGCGGTTTTCGCGAAGAACCCGAAGGTCGTCTACGCGGTCGTGCAGTCGGACCCTGACGGTGCGGCGGGCTGGGCGGTCCGCGTCAAGAGCGGAGGCGTGTTTCGGTCGGACGATGCGGGTGCGAGCTTCACGCGCGTCAACCCGTTGAACCCGAGACCGTTCTACTTCAGCCAAATTCGCATCGACCCGGAGAACGAACAGCGCATCTACGTTCTCGGCTACCTCGTGCACGTCTCGGACGACGGCGGCAAGTCGTTCCGCGAGGACGCCTTCAAGAAGGTCCACCCCGACTGCCACGCGCTGGCGATCGATCCGGTCAAGCGCGACAGGCTGCTGCTCGGGACCGACGGCGGTCTCTACCAATCGTACGACGCGGGGAAGACGTGGGACTACCTGAACCGGTTTGCGGCCGGCGAGTTCTACCGCATCAACGTCGACATGGCTGAGCCCTACCGGATCTGCGGGGGGCTGCAGGACAACCTCAACTGGGTCGGGCCCTCGCGCACTTACACGAAGGAAGGGATCGTCAACGGCGACTGGATCAACGTCGGCGGAGGCGACGGGTTCTCGTGCGTGTTCGATCCCGGAGACCCGAACGTGGTCTACGCCGAATCGCAGGGAGGGGAGGTGCACCGTTTCAACCTCGGAAGCGGCGCGGCCAAGACCCTGAAACCGGAGCCGAACGAAGGCCAGCCCAACTTCCGGTTCCACTGGAACGCGCCGTTGATCGGAAGCGCTCACGAGCCCGGCATCCTGTATCTCGGCGGCAACCGCGTTTTCCGGTTCGCGGAAAAAGGAGAGCGTTGGTCGACGATCAGCCCCGATCTCACGGCCCGGATCAGCGAAAGGCTCGACGCGAGCGGGAGCGGCGCCGAGACCTACGGCATCGTCTATTCGCTCGCCGAATCGCCCGTGAAGAAGGGGATGCTCTGGGCGGCGACGGACGACGGCAAGCTCTGGATCACCGAGAACGAAGGGAAGGAGTGGATCGACCTCACCGCTTCGCTTCCCCGGGACGCCAAGGGGGAGTGGATCTCGCGCGTCGAGGCTGGGCGCAAGGACGCCTCTGTCGCGTATCTCGCCCTCGACGCGCACCGCTCCGGGAGATTTGCCCCGCTGGCGTGGCGAACGGACGATCGGGGGAAGACCTGGACGTCGATCGCCGGCGACCTTCCCGTCGATCAACCGGTCAAGGTCGTGCGCGAGGACCCCGTGAACGCGAACGTCCTCTATGCGGGCACCGAGTTCGCGTTGTTCGTCAGCCTCGATCAAGGAAAGCGGTGGACGAAGCTCGGCTCCCTCCCGACGGTCGCGGTCGACGACATCCTGGTGCACCCCCGCGAGCGCGACCTCGTGATCGCGACTCACGGACGCAGTCTTTTCGTCATCGACGACCTCACGCCGATCCAGGATCTGACCCCGGAGACGAGGCTGAAAGAGGCCTACCTTTTCCCGGTGCGCAAGGTGTTGGGGCGAGCCCTCTTGCCGGGCTTCGAGGAGTGGTCCGGCTCGACGGTCTTCCGCGGCGCCAACCCCGGAGACGGCGCGCTGCTTTCGTTCTGGATCAAGGAGGGCGGGCCCGAGCCCGTCAAGATCGAGATCAAGAACGCGCAAGCCCAGACGGTCGCCAACCTGACGGCCACGGCGGTCTCGGGGATCAACCGTGTGTCGTGGGACTTGAAGCCGACGAAGGACGTGCTGACCGAGTACGGCGGCGAGGGGGTCCTCTTCGTGCGTCCCGGCACGTACGAGGCGACGCTGACGTACGGCAAGGAAACCTCGAAGCAGTCGATCGAGGTCGCGATCGCCCCGGGAATCGAGACGCGCTGACCGCGCGTTGGAGCCGACGCCATGGACTCTCGTTCACTATGGAACCGTTACAAAGCATGGCTCTACGACGACCCGGCGACCGGGTTTCGACTCGACGTCAGCCGGATGGACCTGCGCGACGATCACGACGAAGTGATGGCGCCGGCGTTCGCGAAGGCCTTCTCGGCCATGGATGCCCTGGAGAAGGGCGCCATCGCGAACCCCGACGAGAACCGAATGGTCGGGCACTATTGGCTGCGCGCGCCGGAGCGGGCGCCGAGCCCGGAGATCACGGGCGCGATCCGCGAGACGCTGACGCGCATTCTCGCCTTCGCCGACGGGGTGCACCACGGCCGCGTCCGTCCCGACGTGGGCGAGAAGTTCACCGACGTCCTGACGATCGGCATCGGAGGCTCGGCGCTGGGTCCGCAGTTCGCCGCCGACGCGCTGGGCGCAGGAGCAGACCGGCTCGTGCCGCACTTCCTTGACAACACGGATCCCGACGGGATGGACCGGGTGTTCGACCGGCTCGGCTCGCGTCTCGCCACCACGCTTACAATCGTCATCTCGAAATCGGGCGGCACGCCGGAGACCCGCAACGGAATGCTGGAAGCCGCAGCAGGCTACGAGCGCTTGCAACTGTCTTTGGGTTCGCACGCCGTCGCGGTCACGCAAGAGGGGAGCCGGCTCGACGCGTACGCCGTCGAGCACCGCTTCCTCGATCGTTTCCCGATGTGGGATTGGGTCGGAGGGCGCACGTCCGAGCTGTCCGCGGTGGGGCTTCTCCCCGCCGCACTGCAAGGGATCGACGTCACGGCGATGCTCGACGGGGCCGCCGCGATGGACAGTCTGACGCGCGTCCCGGAGGTGCGCCGGAACCCGGCGGCGCTTCTCGCGATGTCGTGGCACGCCGCGGGCGAGGGGCGCGGCGGGAAGGACATGGTCATCCTCCCCTACAAAGACCGCCTCGCCCTCTTTTCGCGCTACCTGCAGCAGCTCGTCATGGAATCGCTCGGCAAGGAGCGCGACCTCGCCGGAAACATCGTCCACCAAGGGATCGCCGTTTACGGCAACAAGGGCTCGACCGACCAGCACGCCTACGTGCAGCAGCTGCGCGACGGCGTGCCGAATTTCTTCGCCACCTTCATCGAGGTGACGAAGGACCGAGCCGGCGCCGGGCTCGAGGTCGAGTCCGGCGTGACGTCGGGCGACTACTTGAAGGGACTCTTGCAGGGAACGCGACGCGCGCTGTACGAAAACGGTCGAGGCTCCCTCACGATCACCGTTCCCGAGGTCTCCCCGCGCACGGTGGGTATGCTGATCGCGCTTTACGAGCGTGCCGTCGGTTTCTACGCGAC
This sequence comes from Acidobacteriota bacterium, assembly GCA_043740355.1. Classification (GTDB taxonomy): domain Bacteria; phylum Acidobacteriota; class Polarisedimenticolia; order Polarisedimenticolales; family DASRJG01; genus DASRJG01. Next base: position 3,449 of record JAYUCM010000191.1, read on the forward strand.
GCTCGTCAACGTCAACGCGTATCACCAGCCCGGCGTCGAGGCGGGAAAGAAGGCCGCCGCGAGCGTGCTCGACCTGCAACGGAAAGTCGTTGACGCGTTGAAAGCGCGCGGCGACGCCGGCGCGACGGTCGAACAGCTCGCAGCGAGCCTCGGCGACGACGAGACCACGTTCGCGATCCTCGAGCACCTCGCGGCGAACACCGGCCGCGGTGTCGCGCGGACGCCGGGTAGGACGCCCTTCGACGCCGTCTACCGATGGGTGGGATGATCGGGCCATGCCGCGAACCAAGAAGCGATCACCCCGTGTTTCAGACGTTCCCGCTGACGCGAGGCGTCTCCTCGAGCTCCCGAACGTCGGTCCCGCGACCGCCCTCGATCTCGTGAAGCTCGGCATCTCGAAGCCGAAGCAGCTCGCCGGGCGCGACCCCGGGAGGATGTACGAGGCGCTGTGCAAGATCGACGGCGTTCGTCACGACCCGTGCCTCCTCGACGTGTTCGCGTCGGTCGTCGCGTTCGTCAACGGCGCACCGCCCCGCCCGTGGTGGGCCTACACGGCACAGCGGAAGGCGCGGAAAAAGACCGGGCGCGCCACGAGGACGCGTCGGGCATAATGCCGCGGGGAGGATGCCCGTGGTCGAGAAGTCGGAGATTCAAGATCTCGCGGACCGAATCGCCAAGGCGTTCAAGCCCGAGCGAAACATCCTTTTCGGCTCCTATGCGTCGGGTGCCCCGTCCCCCGACTCGGATGTGGACCTCCTGGTCATTCTGCCTCACCGGGACAAAGGCTGGCGGGTGGCCACCCAGATACGACGGCGCATTGGTTCGCCATTCGCAATGGACCTCATCGTGCGGACGCCCGAGCAGGTTCGGGAGCGTCTGGCTCTCGGCGATCCATTCGTCAGGGAGATTGTAGAGCGGGGGGACGTGCTCTATGAAGGCGCTCGCGACTG
>JAYUCM010000192.1:0-4394 GCA_043740355.1 Acidobacteriota bacterium
CGGGGCGAAAGGAGAGGGTGCGCGCCGGAGCGCCTGCCGCAATCATGCCCGCCGCTCGCGCGGCGGCCGCGTGGGTGTCCCACGCCGCGGCGGAAAAGAGCAAGTTGGCCGCGATGCGCGCTTCGAGCATAAGCCGGGTGACGGGGGCGAGAGCGGCTGCTGCCGCCTTGCGCGGGAGCAGAATCGCCGCGACGGGCCATCGGCCGGGACCCGGGGATGGAAAATCCCTCGCGCGGAACGGCGACCCGAGCGCGGTGAGTCTCCCCTCGGCGGAATCGAGGAGCACGCAGTCGTCGCTGAGGACCGGGAGCCCGGCCTCGGCCGCCGTCCGCGCCCAGGTCGTCTTGCCGCATCCCGACGGCCCCACGAGCAGGTAGGCTTTGTTCTCGACGAGCACTCCCGCGGCGTGCACGGCTCCGCCCCCGCGAGCGAGCAGGCGCCAGCCCACCGCCGCGCACGCGAGGTTCACGAGCGCCCAGAACCGCCGTCCCTCATCCCCACGAGCCAGCCGCGCGACCGCATGCGCCCCCGGAAGATCCTGGACGATCTCCCCTTCGTCGCCTCGAAAGCGGACGGCGTCGGGCGCGGCGTCGATCTGCAGCGCGCCGATCATGAAGCGGCCCGGGGTCATGGCGCGATCGTCGTCCTCGACCCGAATCACGAGCGCCGGCGAGACCCCCTCTGCGCGGACGTAGTCGGGCCATTGCCGTCCGAGCTCCGCGGACAGATGCGGCGTCAATCCTTCGAAGCGGAGACCCAAGCCCGAAAGGTCGACGTCGATCGTCTCGCCGGTCACGCCGTCCCCGCCTTGGCGGTCCGGTACGTCTGGTCGAGCATCGCGCGCGGCGTGTCCGTGAGATTCGGCGCGCCGCGGTGGAGCGTGTTGCCGTCGCGAAGCATGGCGTCGCCGCGGCGGAGGTCCGGCCGGACGCTGTACACGTTGGCGATGTCGAGCAGCGGGTCGCCGGTCGTGGTCCTCGGCTGCAGGTGCGTCCCCGGGACGAACTCGGTGGCGCCGTTGGCCCAGGTGAAATCGACGAGAGGGATGTTGTAGGTCACGCGCACGGTGCGGTTTTGCGCGTGGGGGTCCGGGGTTTCATCGACGACCTGGTCGGAGTGCCAGCCCATGTGCTCCGATCCCTTGAAGGCGCACTCGATGCGGCTCCATCCACGCCCCCAGGTTTCTCTCGGGCCGAGGATCGCCTGCACGAGCTCTTCCACATCGGAATGGGCGAGGTACCGCGAATCCGCCAGGGGCCCGCCGAGCAGCTTCGCGTAGACCCCGACGTCGAAGGAATATCGATTCGCGCCCCTCTTGTTCGGCGTATCGCCGCGATCGCCCTTCTCCTTCTCACCGCGGAGCAGTGGGAGGACCTGCTCCCAGAGCGCCTCGACGTAGCTCACGGGGAGGAATCCCCGGAGGATCATGAATCCGTTCAAACGGAACTCGCGCAGCCAACGATCTTCGAGGACCGGATCGATCGCCATCGTGCCTCCGTTGTGGCGAGAGATTCTAGGGAGTCTTGTACACGCTCGCCATCGTGGAACATCGTCCACGCGTCGTGTCGCGGCGGCCACGCCTGCACGAAAAGTACCGACGAAAGGACCCCGCCGTCCGTGCCGACTCGCGGCGGCACGCCACGTGCTAATCTCGAAACGAACATGAGCCGCCTCCGACGACGGACGATCCTCTTCGGCGCTTTGCTGCTCCCGGCGGCACTCGGCGGCGTCGCGCTCGGCCACGGACTCAAGCTCGATCTGCCGGACGTCGAAGGGCTCGATCGCTACACGCCGCCCTTGAACACCCGGGTGCTGGCGCGCGACGGCGCCACGATCGGGAGCTTTGGCGAGCAGCGCCGCACGCTTCTCGCGCAGAAGGATATTCCCAAGGTGTTCCTCCAGGCGTTGGTGGCCGTCGAAGACGCCAACTTCTACGAGCACGGCGGGATCGACGTCAAGGGAATCGCCCGCGCGGCGTGGCACGACCTGACGACCATGTCGTTCGAGCAGGGAGCCAGTACGCTGACGCAGCAGCTCTCCCGCAACCTGTTCTTGAAGCCCGACAAGACGCCGCGGCGCAAGCTTCAAGAGATGATGCTGGCGATGCAGATCGAGCAGCGGTACTCGAAGGACGAGATCCTCCGCATGTATTGCAACCAGGTCTACATGGGACACGGACGCTACGGACTCGAGGCCGCGTCGGAGTTCTACTTCGGGAAGCGCGCCGCGGAGCTCGACCTCGCGGAATCCGCACTGCTCGCCGGGCTGATCCAACGCCCTGAGGGATTGAGCCCGTTCAAGAATCCGGACGCGGCGGTGCGCCGGCGGGGCCACGTCCTCGATCGCATGGTCGCCTCCCGCGCCATCACGCAACAGCAGGCCGACGTCGCGAATCGGAGCCCCCTCGCGCTCTCGCCGCGGCACGACGCGACCGACATCGCCCCGTACTTCGTCGAGGAGGTCCGCCGCGCCCTCCAGGCGAAATACGGGGAAGAAGGCATCTACCAGGGGGGCCTCGAGGTCCGGACCGGTCTCGACGTCCGCCTGCAACGGGCGGCCAACGGTGCGGTCGACAAGGGACTGCGGCAGCTGGACAAGCGCCAGGGGTGGCGCGGGCGGATCGACAAGGTCGCGGCGGGCCAGAGACCCGAGTCCTGGGCGTCGGCGTCGTGGCGCGAGGGTGCCGCCGAGGGCGGCACGTACGACGGCGTCGTGCTCCAGACCAGCCGCGGCCGCGCACGGATCAAGGTGGGCACGGTCGAGGGGTTTCTGGACGGGGACGGCGTGGCCTGGACCGGCCGCGCCGATCCCTCTGCTGTCGTGCGGCCCGGGGACGTCGTCCGGGTTCGCGTCGTGTCGGCCAAGATCGCCGGCCATGCGGTCTTCGAGCTCGAGCAGGAGCCGAAGGTCGAGGGCGCGCTCGTCGCGATCGATCCGAAAACCGGTGCCGTCCGTGCGCTCGTCGGCGGCTCGAATTTCAGCCGCAGCGAGTTCGACCGCTCGATGCAGGCGCGGCGACAGGCGGGATCGTCGTTCAAGCCGTTCGTTTACGCCGCGGCGTTGAGGAAAGGACTGACGCCGTCCGACCGGGTTCTCGACGCGCCCACGGTATTCGTCGAGCCGGGAACGCTGAGCCTCTACCAGCCGGAGAACTACGGGAAGAAGTACTACGGCTTGCTCACGCTGAGGGAAGCGCTCGAGAAATCCGCGAACATCGCAGCCGTCAAGGTGCTCGACCGCGCCGGATTCGCCCCGGTGATCGAGCTCGCCCGCGAGCTCGGCCTGACGACCGCGCTCCAGCCCTTCCCCTCGATGGCGCTGGGGGCGTTCGAGGTCAGCCTGTTCGAAATGACGAGCGCGTACGGCGCGTTCGCGAACGAAGGCGTGCGCGTGGAGCCGTACCTCGTCGAGGGCGTGCGCGATCGCGCGGGCGGGGTCCTCGAGCAAGCGAAACCGTCCGCGCGCGAAGTGCTCTCGCCGCAGATCGCCGCCGTCATGAATGCGCTCCTCGAAGGGGTCATCACCGACGGAACGGGCGCAGCGGCAGCGACCTTAGGGCGCCCGCTGGCCGGCAAGACCGGGACGACCGACGACTTCACCGACGCCTGGTTCATCGGTTACACCCCGGACCTCGTGGTTGGGGTCTGGGTGGGATTCGACGCCAAGAAGAGCCTGGGCTCGCGGGAGACCGGAGCCCAGGCGGCTCTCCCGATCTGGCAAAAGTTCATGGAGGACGCGTTCCGCGATGTGCCCCCGGTTCCGTTCCCCGAAGTCGAGGGGGTCACCCGCGCGTCGGTGGACCATGCGACGGGCTTGCGCGCCGTCGAGACGGCCGGTTGCGTCGAGATTCTCAGCGAGACGTTTCTCATGGGGACGGAGCCCAGCCGGGATTGCTCCGCCGCGGAACATGCCCGGCTGCGCCTCCCGTGGATCCTGGCGCGGTACGACCTCGACGACGACGGCGCTCTGGTGGTTCCCGGCGACGACCTGGCCTCGCTCCTCGCGACGGAGCCGTCACTGACGGTCGATGCGGGCCGCGACACGCTCAACGTCGCTGCCGCTGACGGCACCGCGACGCTTCGATTGCACGTCGTCCCGGGGGGAACCCCACGCCTGCCCGGATCGCTCGAAGGAAAAATCGATCCGGCCCAGCTCCTGGGGAAGGACGGACGGCCCGCGGAGGTCGTGCTCCTCGGAGAGTCGTCGCGCACCGAGGTGCCGCGACCCTCACCGTGAGACGGCGGGCCCCCAGCGTGCCTCGCGAGACCCGATCGCTCCTCCGCGCGTCCACGCGATCGAGTCGTACTTCCAGCAACGCAGCTCGGCGGCCCGAAGCGCCTCGCTCTCGGTGAGCGTACCGGGGAGAAGGCGCGCGCCGAAAGCCTCCTCGAAGC
>JAYUCM010000193.1:0-1759 GCA_043740355.1 Acidobacteriota bacterium
CGCACTGCGCGAGGGGTACGTGTCGATCACGCCGCTCCACGCCGACATGACCCACGACCCGTCGCGCGGGATCATCGCGGCGTGGGCGTTGACGCTCCCGTGAGCGGCGGGGATCTGCGCCGCGCCCGCATGGTGCGCGATCTGACGGCCCGGGGAATCGTCAACCGGCGCGTGCTCGAGGCGCTCGCCGAGATCCCGCGGGAGGCGTTCGTGGAAGAGGCCTTGAGGGCGAAGGCCTACGGCGATGCGGCGCTCCCGATCGGCGAGGGGCAGACGATCTCGCAGCCGTTCATCGTCGCGAGGATGTGTGAGCTGACCGAGCCGGACGGCACCGGGCGCGTCCTCGAGATCGGATCCGGCTCCGGCTATCACGCCGCGGTGCTGAGCCGCCTTTTCGAGCAGGTCTACTCGGTCGAGCGCATCGCGGCGTTTTCGAAGCGGGCGCTGTCGACCGTCAGAGACCTGCGCATCGAGAACGTCCATTTCAAGATCTTCGACGGCAGCTACGGATGGAGCGAGTTCGCCCCGTATCGCGCGATCGTCGTGACGGCCGCGGCGCCGGAGGTCCCGGCGCCTCTGCTCGAGCAGCTCGAAGAAGGAGGCCGGCTCGTGCTGCCGATCGGCACGAACGTCGGCGGCGCCGCCGACGCGGCGGACCAGACGCTCGTCCGTGTCGTGAAGGAAGGAAGCGGCGTCCGTCGCGAGGAACACGGGCCCTGCCGCTTCGTGCCTCTGCTCGGCAAGTTCGGATGGACGACGTAGCGGGGCGCTGCTATCCTCCACGCGCTTTCGCTTCGGGTCGGGGCGTAGCGCAGCCTGGTAGCGCACCTGGTTCGGGACCAGGGGGTCGTAGGTTCAAATCCTATCGCCCCGACCAATTTTCGCCCCACCACATTCGTAAGCTTCAGTACGGAATCTACGATGCCGGCGAGGCATGGGAGCGTCGCGACCTCCTTTTTCCGAGCGGACGGAACTTGCAAGTCGCTCCGTGTGTTCCGTGTAGCATCTGGGCGACGGGGCCTCCACCGTTAGGAAGGAGAACCAGTGCCAAGCGTACTCGAGCCCGACGTGTTGACCGACAGCCCGGCCGAAGGGCAAACGGTTCCATCGACTCCCCCTCGACACGAGGAGAGTCCACTCCCCATGAAGAAGAAGAGGCCGAAGCGCTTCTTCGCGAGCCTTCGCTTCAACGGTCTCCGGTACCTCGTTCTGGTCGGCGCTCTCCTTTCGGCATGGGGGCTCGTCCGTGCGGCGATGTGGGAGGGTGCGGGATCGCCGGAGGCGACGTTCGCGCTGGTCCTCGCCGGCGGCTTGCTCGCCGCGGCGGCGAAAACGGCCATCGACATCCTGAACTGGGCCGAATCGACCCGGCAGGCCGCCCATGTCGAGCGCATGCATGCCGTGCAGCGGGTGTTCCAACGCGCCTGCGCCGTCAGGGATCAAGCGCTTCTGGACTGGCGCCGCATTCACACCGTCCTGGTGGATAACCTGACGGGCCAGCCGCAGGAGATTCGACTGTTCCATGACCACGACGAGACCGACACGCACGCCGAGGCGCTCTTCAACAAGGCGCGCTCGGAGGACGTGTGGATACGATCTGACGGGGTCGACGCCGTCCGGCATTTCAAGACGGCGATCGCCGCCCTAGACTACGACGCGCTCGCGACGGAAAGCGACTTTCTCGCCGCGTTCAATACCCTCATGGAGAGCTTGAGACGCGATCTCGCGCTCGCCGCGATCGGGATTCCACTCGACTAGT
>JAYUCM010000194.1:0-4353 GCA_043740355.1 Acidobacteriota bacterium
TACTGGAGCGACTATCGCGGCTACGACCTTGCGGGTGACGGCATCGGGGACCTGCCGCATCGTGCCGAGAGCCTCTTCGAGAATCTCATGGACCGGCATCCCGAGCTGCGCCTCTTCCAGTTCAGCCCCGTGCAGCAGGCGGTCGATCTCGCGGTACGAGCCTTCCCTGTCGTGCGGCCTCGGCCGAAGCTCACGGACACCGCCCCGTTGATGCGGGCGCTTCCGGCGCGTGCGCAGGCGGGTCAGCCGCCGATTCGGGCGCCGTTCGCAGCGATGTCCGTCGCGCTGCTCTTGGCGTTCGGCTCTGCGGCGGCCTGGGCGCGGGGTGATCGGGTGCCGCCGCCCGGCCCGGTGTCCGCGCGGCATCGTGTCTTCGCCTTCGCCCATCCGGCGCCCCCGCATCCAATGCTTGCCGTCATGGCGGTGACGAAGCGTTTCGGGAAGTTCATCGCGGTCGACCGCGTCTCCTTCGAGGTGGCGCCCGGAGAGGCGGTCGCCCTGTGGGGGCCGAACGGTGCGGGAAAGAGCACTCTGCTCAAGTGCCTTCTCGGCCTGATGCGCTTCGAGGGCGCGGTCCGCATCGACGGTCACGACACCCTCTTTGAGGCGAAGCTCGCGCGCGGTCGGCTCGGGTACGTGCCGCAGGAGCTGGCCTTCTACCCCGAGTGGACGGGCCGCGAGATCCTCGCGTTCCTGGCGAAGATCAAGCGCGTGGCACCGGAGCGCGTCGGCGTTGCGCTCGGCGAGGTCGGACTTTCGGCGCACGGCGCCAAGCCGGTCGGTTCCCTTTCGGGCGGGATGAAACAACGGCTCGCGCTCGCTGCGGCGCTGCTCTCCGACCCGCCGCTGCTGGTGCTCGACGAGATCACTTCAAACCTCGACGCGAACGGGCGGGAAGGCCTGTTGCGCGTCTTGGCGCGCCTCAAAGAACGCGGCAAGACGATCGTCTTCACGTCCCACCGACGCGACGACGTGCTCCGACTCGCCGACCGCGTGCTCGTGCTCGAGCGTGGGAACGTGACGCAACACGCGCTGCCCGAGGACATCGCGGAGGCGGAGGCCGACGCCTTGGAGGATCTCGCATGAGCGATCCGAGAAACGTCGCCATCGTCGCCTCGAAGGAGCTGCGCGATGCGGTCCGCAACCGGTGGTTCCTGCTGTATGCCGGGATTTTCACGGTGCTCTCGGTTGCGCTGTCTTTCCTGTCGTCGCTCGGGGCGGCCGCCTATGGCCACGTCGGCTACGGCCGCACCGCCGCGGTCCTGGTCAACCTCGTCGCGCTGATCGTTCCGCTGATGGCGCTGAATGTGGGGGCCGCGAGTATCGCCGCCGAGCGCGAGCGCGGAACCCTTGCATACCTCCTCGCCCAGCCTCTCGATCGCGGCGAGCTACTTATCGGGAAGTTCGTCGGCCTCGCAGCCGCGCTCGCAGCCGCGCTGGCCGGCGGCTTCGGCGTCAGCGCCGCAGCGCTCGCGATTTCCGGCGCGCGCGGCGACGTCGGCAGTTTCGGGACTCTGGTCGCCCTCTCGATGGTGCTCGCTTTGGCGATGCTGGCGGTCGGGCTTCTCGTGTCTTCCTTCGCGCCGCGGGCGTCGATGGCGGCCGGGATCGCCATCGCCCTGTGGCTGACGTTCGTGCTGCTGACCGATCTCGGGTTGATGGGTGGGAGCCTCGTCTTCAAGCTCGGTGCTCCGCAGCTCCTGCACGTCGCGCTCGCCAACCCGCTGCAGGTGTACAAACTCGCGGTGCTCACGCGCTTGAACCCGACGCTCGACATGCTGGGCCCGGCCGGCATGTACGCGACATCGACGTACGGGAAGGCGTTGCCCTGGGTCTTCGCGGCAGCCCTGGCGGCTTGGATCGTGCTCCCTCTGTCGGCGGCGGCCGCAGTCTTCGCGCGGACGAGTAGGCCGTGATGCGCGGCTTCGCCATCGCGGCCTCGATTCTCGCGCTCGCTTGCGCGTCGGCGTGCGCGGGCGCCGCGCCGGTCGGGCCACCCCAGATTCGTCTCGGAGTCGATGCTTGCGACGGCTGTGGGATGGCGATCGCGGAGCCTCGTTATGCGGCGGCGGCCGTTGCGGACGACGGCGCCCAGCGGCACATGTTGAAGTTCGACGATATCGGATGCCTCGCGCGCTGGGAGGCGGGTGCCTCGCGGACTACGTTTCGCGGACGCTGGGTTCACGACCGGTCGACGGAGGCGTGGATCGACGCGAACGCGGCGACGTTCGCCCAGGTTCCAGATCTCTCCACCCCGATGGGCTCCGGAATCGCTGCATTCAAGACCGAGTCCGATGCCGACGTCATCGTCGCCGAGCGCGGCGGGGAGAAGCTGTCGTGGGAAGCGATTCTGGGCCGGGCCCGTGACGGAGCCCTGAAGGCTCACCCATTCTCTCGACGAGAGGTCGCCCGGTGAGCGACACGCCGAACGCCACCAAGCCCGAAATGCCTCCCGCGTGGGATCCGGGTCCGCTCAGCCTCGGGCTGTTCCTCGCCACTGCCGTGATTCTCTTCGGGGCCATCCTGACCGGATACGCACTACTGCGCGTCAACGACCCCGGCGCGTTCACGTGGGCGCCGAGGCTCCTGGACCGAAGGCTCGGCCTGGTCACCGCAGCTCTCCTCGTCGTGACTTTTCTTGCGGCTGCGGCCGCTTTCCGCTTCGCACTTGCCGCGAAGGCAGGTCCTACGCGCGGATTGCTCGGCGTCGCGCTCCTCGCGGGCGGGGCGGTGCTCGTGGTGCGCGTGATCGAGCTTCCTTCGACGAGTCGCCGCGCGGGCTTCCTGCCGAAGCGGGCGGAGGGCGTGGCAACGATGAGCCACGGCGCTCCGGCTGCGTCCAAGACGCACATTGGCGATGCCGCGAACGGTAAGAGAATTTTCCTCGGAACTTGCGCCGCGTGCCACGCGCCCGACGGCTCCGGCGTCAAGGGGCAGGGGCAGAACCTCAAGGACAGCGCGTTCCTGAAGGACAAGACGGCCGAACAGGCGCTGGCGTTCGTGAAGACCGGCCGTCAACCGTTCGATCCCGAGAGCAAACTCCACCTGTCGATGCCTGCGCGTGGTGGCAACCCATCGCTCAGCGATGCGAGCCTGCTTGACGCGATCGCCTACGTGCGCGAGCTCGAGAAGCAGGCGGCCACCATGGTCGCGGCGGCGACCACCGCGGTCGCGGGTCCTGTCGCCGTGACAGCGTCTCCCGACCAGCCCCAAGTCATCGACGGTGAGCTCTGGCTACCGCACTCGATCCTTCCGGCCTCACAGAGGGGACCGACGGGGTCGGCGCGTGCCACCATCGAGCTCCAGAAGCCCGGCGCGGGAGGACACGCCGCGTCGAACGTGCGTCGGTTCTTCTCCCTCCTGCTCTTCGTGAACGGACTGCACTCGATCTATCTACTCTTCGGCCAAGTGCTCGGTCTCTGGCTCCTCGTTTCGGCCACGCGCGGAGGCGTTCCCAAGCTCTCGCTCGCGATGGCGGCGGCCTATTGGGTCGTGATCAGCGCGATCGGCCTCGTGCTCCTCCCCGCTTTCTACTTCTGAGACCGGATCCCGGCACCGCCCGCCAGGAGCCCGAAAGGCCGGTTGCTATACTGGCCGGCTTCGAGGGCCCCGTTCCTTTATGAAGTCCCAGTACATCCGTAATTTCTCGATCATCGCGCACATCGATCACGGCAAGACCACCCTCTCCGACCGTCTCTTGCAGCGGACGGGAGCCGTCGCCGCGCGTGACATGGGCGAACAGATGCTCGACGCGATGGACCTCGAGCGCGAGCGCGGGATCACCATCAAGGCGCACGCCGTCACGCTCGGCTACACGGCCAGGGACGGCCAGGATTACGTTCTCAACCTCATCGACACTCCGGGACACGTCGATTTCAGCTACGAGGTCAGCCGCTCGCTCGCCGCTTGCGAAGGAGCGCTGCTCGTCGTCGACGCGAGCCAAGGGGTCGAGGCGCAGACTCTCGCGAACACCTACCTCGCCGTCGACCATCAGCTCGAGGTCATCCCCGTCTTGAACAAGATCGACCTTCCCGGCGCCGAACCCGAGAAGGTCAAGGAACAGATCGAGAACATCATCGGCATCGACACCGAGCACACCATCTCGGCCTCCGCCAAGGAGGGCATCGGGATCGAGGAGATCCTCGAGGCCATCGTCGCCCTGGTCCCGCCGCCCACGGGGAGCTACGAGGCGCCGCTGAAGGCCCTGATCTTCGACTCGTGGTACGACCCCTACCGCGGCGTCGTCATGCTCGTCAGGGTCGTCGACGGCACGCTCCAGAAGCGCCAGCGCATCCGGCTGATGATCACCGGCGGCACCTACGACGTCGAGGACATGGGCGTCTTCTCGCCGAA
>JAYUCM010000195.1:0-4345 GCA_043740355.1 Acidobacteriota bacterium
GCGGGCCAGACAGTCACTGGACCGCGTCCGCCTCGAGGGACCGTTTTCGAACCAGGCGCTGCTGCGCGCAGGATGGGCCGAGGCCTCGGCCAACCGGTACGATCGTGCGCTCGTTCCGTGGAACATCCTGGCGGATCGCGAGCCGACGGACGTCGCGGTCCAGGAAGCCATGCTGGCCGCGCCGCATGCGTACGCCAGCCTAAACCTGAACGGTCGAGCGGCGGTCATGTACGGGCGCGCGCTCGAGCTGCTCAGCGGCCAAATCGACAAAGTGGACGCGTCGATCGACAGCATCAGGGAAGGGCGGTTTCTCACCGCGCTGATCCGCGAGGAGAACCGGCAGGACAACACCTGGGTCATCCGCCTGCGAAGCCTGCCCGGTGCGCCCGAAACCTACTACCTGATGGAGCTGATGGCGTCTCACGACTTCCAGACCGCGCTGCAGAACTACCTCGACCTCGATGATCTCAGAGCGAAGCTCACGGCCTGGAAGACCAGCCTCGATGCTTTCGACGACGTCATCCGGCTGCGCGGACGGAACTATGAGCCGCTGCTGCCGGGGGTCGACGCGCAGTTCCGGGAGCTGGATTCGCGGATGCGCCTGCGCCTCGAGCAGCGCAAGCACCTCGGCGAGCGCCTGGAGGCGATGCTGACCGCGCCGCGGCCGGAGTATCTGGCGACGGCGGACGAGCGGATCGCCGGCGAGAGCATCGCACGCATCGAAAAGCAGCTCGGCACGTCCAATCGTTCCGAATCCATGGCACTTCGGCAACGCGCGGCCCGCCTGCGCGGCGTCCTCACGTGGCGCCTGGAGACCGAGTACCCCGAGCGGCTCACCGCGGCCTATGAGCACCTGAAAGAATTGAATGCGCAAGTCGACGCTCTCACCCGACAGTACGACGCCTTCGTCAGGACGAGGCAGGCGGCGACGCACAGCTATGCCGGCTACGACGCCCAGATGAAGGGGCTCCACGAGCGCGTCGACGAGGCGCTGCAGCGTATCGACACCGTCATGGTCCAGCAGGGACGGATGATCGAGACCGTCGCCATCGACCAGCTCAATGCCCGCCGCGAACGCCTGGTGGCCCAGCAGACCCAGGCGCGCTACGCCGTCGCCGACAGCTACGATCGGGCCGCGCGCGCCCAGTCCGGTGCGGAGAAACCGTGATGCGTCGCCTCTCCCTTCCGCTCGTGCTCGCGCCGGCTCTCGTCATCGGCTGCGCCTCGCGGCCCGGCAAGGGGACGCTGGCGGAGCTGCACGACGTGCCCCCGGACCTGCAGGAGGTGAAGGTCGAGCAGGGTCTCGATGAGGCGATGCTCGCCTACCGGCGCTTTCTCGAGGAGACGCCGAAGACTCAGATGACGCCGGAGGCCATGCGACGCCTGGCGGATCTTCAAATCGAAAAGCAGTTCGGCATACGCGTGGGCGACGTCAAGCCGCGGGGCATCGCCGCCCCGGCGCTCACGCAGATCTCCTCGGTCCTGCAGGCCGAAAAACCGAATCCGGACGCCACGGCCGCAAGCAGCGGCACGACCGAATCCGACCAGGATTTCGAGCGGCGGACGACCGCCCAGAGCGGGAACCCGGCGGGCGGCAGCGCCGACGCCTCGCAGGCGGATGCTGTGGTCCCCGGCGCGGATTCCAAGGGTCCGCTCGAGGCGATCGCCCTCTACGACAAGCTGCTCGCCGAGTACCCGGACTACGAGCACAGCGACCAGGTCCTCTACCAGAAGGCGCGGGCGTACGACGAGCTCGGCCGCACGGAAGAGGCCATGGAGACCATGGAGCGCCTGCTCAAGGCGAATCCGCATTCCGAGCACCTCGACGAAGTGCAGTTCCGGCGGGGCGAGTACTTCTTCATGCGACGACGCTTCCGCGACGCCGAGACCGCCTATTCCGCGATCCTCAGCCTGGGCCCCGATTCTTCGTACCACGAGCTCGCCCTCTACAAGCTCGGGTGGGCGCTCTACAAGCAGGAGATGTACGAGGAGGCCCTGAACCAGTACATGGCGCTGCTCGACTACAAGGTCTCGATCGGCTACGACTTCGATCAGGCGCACGAGGAGGACGACGATCGCCGCGTCGCCGACACCTACCGGGTCATCAGCCTGGGCTTCAGCAACCTCGGCGGACCGGAGGCCGTCCCGAAATACTTCTCCAGCTTCGGACATCGGGCGTATGAGGACCGTGTCTACAGCAACCTCGGCGAGCACTACCTCGCCAAGCTGCGTTACGACGACGCGGCGAAGACCTACAGGACATTCGTCGGGCTCTATCCGTTCCACCGCGCCGCGCCGCGTTTCAGCATGCGCGTGGTGGAGACGTTCACCAAGGGCGGATTCCCCAAGCTCGTGCTGGAAGCGAAGAAAGAGTTCGCGTCCAAGTACGGCCTGCAATCCGAATACTGGCAGCACTTCAAACCCGAAGAGTCGCCGGAGGTGCTGGCCTATCTCAAGTCCAACCTGAAGGATCTCGCGAACCATTATCACGCGCAGTATCAGAACAAGGAGCTGGCGGACGAGAAGCCCGCGAACTACGCCGAGGCCCGGCAATGGTATGGCGCCTACCTCGACTCGTTCCCGACCGACCCTGATGCTCCGCCGATCAACTACCAGCTGGCCGACCTTCTCCTCGAGCAAGAGGACTTCGGCGAGGCGGCCAGGCAGTACGAGCGCACGGCGTACGGTTACGCCCCGCACCCCAAAGCGGCCGCCGCGGGCTATGCCGCGATCTACGCCCACCGCCAGCAGCTTAAGGTTGTAAACGACGAGCAGAAGGATGCCGTCAAGCGCGAGACCATCACGAGCTCGATCAAGTTCGCCGACACGTTCCCGGAGCACGAGCACGCCGCCGCCGTCCTCGGCGCGGCCGCCGACGACCTTTACGAGATGAAGGACTACCACGCCGCCATCACGGCGGCCCAGCGGGTCATCGATTCCTATCCCGGCGCGGAGACGGCGATCCGGCGCTCCGCGTGGATCGTGGTCGCGCACTCGTCCTTCGAGCTCGCCGACTACCCGCAGGCCGAACATGGATACTCCCAGGTGCTGGAGGTCACGCCGGAGAGTGACGCGTCGCGCGCCGCGCTGGTCGACAACCTCGCCGCCTCGATCTACAAGCAGGGCGAGCTCGCGAACCAGGCGCAGGACTATCGCGCGGCCGCCGACCACTTCCTGAGGATTCGCACCGCCGCGCCGACGTCCACCATCCGGGCGGCGGCCGAGTTCGACGCAGGAGCCGCGCTGATCCGGCTGCAGGACTGGACGGCGGCCGCCGCCGTGCTCGAAGAGTTCCGCAGCACCTACCCCGATCACAAGTTGCAGCCCGAGGCCACCAGGCAGATCGCGTTCGCCTACCGGCAGAGCGGCCAGCTCTCGCGCGCCGCCACCGAATACGAGCGGATCGCATCCCAGTCGGAGGATCCGGTGGTCCGCAGCGAGGCGATGCTCGTCGCGGGAGACCTCTACGAGCAGTCCAAGACTCCGGAGCGCGCCTTGGACGTGTACACGCGGTTCGTGGACCAGTTCCCCAAGCCGGTCGAGACCGCCCTCGAGACCCGCTCCAAGATCGCCGAGATCCACAAGGCGGCGAACGACCTGCCGCTCTATCGCAAAGAGCTGGCGACCATCGTGCGCATAGACGCGAAGGCCGGACCGGAGCGGACCGGCCGCACACGGACGCTCGCCGGGCGTTCGGCGCTGGTCCTCGCCGAGCAGGACTACCAGGAGTTCGCGGGCGTCAAGCTGCTGCAGCCGTTCGAGACCAGCCTGAAGGAAAAGAAGGAACGCATGGATGCCGCGATCGCGGCCATGGACCGGCTCGTGGACTACGAGATCGCCGACGTGACGTCGGCCGCGACATTCTACCTGGCGGAGATCTACTTCGACTTCAGTCGCGCTCTGGCGGAGTCGGAGCGGCCGACCGACCTGAAGCCCGAAGAGCTGCCACAGTACGAGGAGGCCCTCGACGAGCAGGCGTTTCCGTTCGAGGAGAAGGCCATCGCGACGCACAAGAAGAACCTGGAGCTGCTGCGGAAAGGCGTCTTCAACCCCTGGATCGAGAAGAGCCTCGGCAGGCTCGCCACGCTGATGCCCGGGCGCTACGCGAAACAGGAGATGAGCAACGGCTTCCTCGACGCGATCGACACCTATGTGTACCGGCACCCCGTGCCGCAGCCCTCCGGCGCGACACCGGGCGGCGCCGGCGCCACGCCTCAAGGCGCGGCGGCGCCGACGACCCAGCTGCCGCCGACGTCCGGGGACCATGGAGGGAGGTCCGCTCCATGACGACCATTCGCAGAAGGCTGCGTCGGTTCCTCGTTCCGGTGGTGCTCGCGCCGGCTCT
>JAYUCM010000196.1:0-26678 GCA_043740355.1 Acidobacteriota bacterium
CCAGCGTCGGCTTCGCCAAGATCGCGAGAACCGCAATCGAGCTCCAGCACGAGATCATGAGGGCGGTATGGGCCCATCGCGCGCGGCGGGACACGCCGACGCCGATCACGATGAGCGCGGCGCCGAACAGACCGTTGACCGCGGCGCCGATCCCGGCCCCCGCAGCGAAGGCCTCGCGCATGGCGCGCGTCGGATCTTCGGCAACGTCGAGCTCGGCGGCGAAGCGGCGGAGGAGGACAGGCGCCACGGCCTGAATCAGGGCGAGGACGACGCAAACCACTCCCAGAAGGACCGTGGACCAACCGGTCAGCTCGATCCGCCGCGCCAGCCGGGATTCGGTCATTTCCTCGCGCGACGCAGGAGGCGTGAGATCCCGCCCCGCGACGACGCCGGCTCCGGTTCCCCCCACCCGGCAGGGAGAACGGCATTGGCCTGCGGCGCGGTCTTTAGGGCCGCGCGCCTTCCTTTGAAGGCCGCGAAGCACGGGGCGTCGTTCGCGGCGTCCGGATCGAGCGTCTCGGCGATCGACGTGAAACCGGACCCGGCGAGGAGGCTCAACATCGATGGGCGGGTGAGCAGAAAGCTCCGCTCGTTGTCGAGGGTGCGCGCGGTCCCGCGAAAGACGATCCCGTCGCAGAGGTGCGACGCGCGCGGCCGCGCCGCGAGGCGCGCCTCGACCAGAGCGAACCCCTTGCAGACCGCGGCGACCCGCTTCGCGACGTCGAACAACGCGGGGGCATCGAGCCGATCGAGGATGCCGAGCGCCAGGACGACGTCGAAGAACCCGTGTTCCTCGGGCGACAGGCGGCGCACGTCACCGTGAAGGATCGCCACGCGGGGCAACCCGAGCGCCTCGCGGGCGAACTCCGCCTTTTCGGCGAGAGCGACACGTCCTTCGATCGCCACGACCTCGGCGCCCTGCTTTCCCAGCTCCAGCGCGAAGCCTCCTTCGCCGCACCCGAGATCGAGGATGCGCAGATCCTTGATGCGCGAGGCTGCCAGGTCGAGGACGGTCTGGACCGCGCGCCTGACGCGCGCCTCGTTGCCGCGCAGGCCCTCACCCATCGTGTAGACGTTTTTGGCGAGACGCAGGTTGTCGACCCGCCACGGCCCCCGCAGGGCTACGATCTCGTCCCGGCGTCGGAGAATCTCCTCCGGCGTCATCGGCGTCTGGCGCATCGAGCCGGAGTCTAGCAGGAGTCTCGCGAGGGACTAGTCTCCGGTGGATATCACGAACTTCGCTTCGCCGTAACCGATCAACTGCCCCTTCGCCGAGCGTGCCTCGACGGTCCACGCGTACGTGCCCGGGTTGAAATTCGCGACCTCGGTCTCCGACGGCTGCAGATAGGTCTCGCGCACGGGGCGCAAGAGCTCGACTTCGTCGCGGTCGTTGGCCGTGACCAGGAGGATGTAGGAGGCGGCACCCGCCACGCGGTTCCAGCGAAACGTGAGGTCGCGGTCGACCGTGCCCAGCGGCTCTTTCAGGACCATCGCTTCCGGAACGACGGTGAGCGGCTTGGCGTTCGACTGCGTGCGGTCCCAGTTCATGATGAAAAACGCGCCGCTGAACAGGACGATCAGCCCCACGGCGGCCGCCACCCACAGCCAGGCGGAATTGAGCGTGCGCTTCTCGAGCTCGTTGATCTCCGTCGCGAGGACTTCTTCGGGGGTTTCGTTGGATGAGGTATCCATTTCGGCCATGGCGTCCTCCTCTCGAGTCGCGTCAGAAAGCCGATGTCCCGTCGAGACTGCGCTCGCTCTGCCCGT
Organism: Acidobacteriota bacterium; assembly: GCA_043740355.1. Lineage (GTDB taxonomy): Bacteria > Acidobacteriota > Polarisedimenticolia > Polarisedimenticolales > DASRJG01 > DASRJG01. Next base: position 1,768 of record JAYUCM010000196.1, read on the forward strand.
CCGGTCAAGCCCTCCTTGAGCGCGGCCGAGGTCCGGTCTACCCTGAAACGGTGATCAATATTCGCGATCTCTCCATCCGGTGCGGGCAGTGCATGAACTTCATGACGCTCACCTCCTACGCGGCGCGCGAAGGTTGGAACGCCTATACCTACCAGTGCGAGGGCGGATCCTGCGATGCCGCCGCGGCGCGTACGGTCGTCGAGGTTCCGGTCTCCTTGGACGAGTTCGCGCAGCGCGGGTGTCCCACCGAGTGACGAAGGCTAGGGAGCGCACCGCGACCGCCCGCTGACCCCGGGGAATCGTCCGCTCGTCGGCGGTTTGCCACCGGCAAGCCCGAAAGGCCGCAACCCCACGGAGGGCGCGTGCGTCTTCAGTGGCGGAGGGCCGCCATGAAAAAGATCTTGGGATGCCTCGTCTTGGCGTGCGTCGCCGGAAGCGCGGCGCGGGTTTCGGCCTCGGACGATCGGTGGATTCACGTTCGGGTCGACGATGCCGGCGGCGCCGGAGGACACGTCGATATTCAAGTCCCGATCGGGTTGGTTTCGAGCCTGCTTCCCGCGCTCAAAGGGAAGCACGGCCGCGGCACGATCCACGTGGACCGGCAACGGGTTGACCTGGCCGAGCTGCGGAGCTACTGGAACGCCGTTCGGACGGCGAAGGACGGCGAGTACGTCACCGTGCGCGACGAGGATTCCGACGTGCGGATCTCGAAGAGCGGCGGTTTTCTCCGCCTGACCGTCGACGGGAAGGGTGATGGAGGCCGGGTCCGGATGAAGATCCCGCTGCCGCTCGTCGATGCGGCGCTCGTCGGGGGCGATGCGATCGACCTCGAAGCGATCGGCAAGGCCCTCGCGAACGCACCCGCGGGAGAACTTCTCACCGTCGACGACGAGGACAGCCACGTCCGAGTCTGGATCGACGCGCGACCCGCGGCGGCGCGGGAGGACGGGCGATGAGATCGGGGGAGCGGCTGGCCCTCGCGGTCATCTTGGGCCTCGGCGTCGTCGCCTGCGGGACCGCCGGAGCGGCCGCCTACGCGTGGCAGCGCGCGGGCAGCGTCCGGATCGCGATCCACGAGACCAAGCCCGGCGGGGACGATCTCACGCTGAGGCTCCCTGGGTTGCTCGTGAACGCCGCGATCGCGCTGTGCCCCGTCCCTGCGGATGCCGAGTTCAACGCCCGTCTCCATGACGTGGCGCCGGCGCTGCGCGCGGTCGCCTTGCGGCTCGACACGATTCCCGACGCGGTCCTCGTCGATGTCACGGGAGACGGCGGCACCGTCCGCGTCGAAAAATCGGGACAGGACCTCTTGATTCGCGTCGTCTCGTCGGACGAGAGGGTCGAGATCGCCGTGCCTTTGGGATCGGTGCGCCGGCTGTTGACGAAGCTCGAAGCGTAGGTCGCCCTGCTGGGCCGTCAGTGAGCGCTCGGCGTTCCTTTGCGATCGACGCGCACCGGTAGGTCGACCGTCTCCGCGCCGACCTTGACGTGGACGGTGGTCGCGGTGGGCGTTTTCGGTCCCTTTCCCGCCCATGTGACGAAGAGGCGAAACGCCCGTTCGCCGGGGGGTTCCGCGCGGACGACGAAGGCGGGAGCGTCTGCACGGAAGGTCAGCGTCTTCGGATCGAGATCTTCGCGAATCGAGGCCAACACTTGCCCGGTCGCGCCCTCGGGCGAGTCCGGGGCCGGACCGAGGATCAATTCGGCCGGCTGCAGGGTGACCGCCGGCTGAACATTGACCGTGACGGGAATCGTCACTTGCGGCTCTCTCGCGAGTCCGGTCCTGAACGTGACGTTCTCCGTGTGGGTTCCGACGGGAGCGGCCTCGGCCTGGAAGGACAGGACGAAGTCGCCGGGCTGGGCCGCCGGAATCCCGTCGACCGCGGGCTCAGCGGAGCTGATCTTTCGCACGCCGGTCTTGATCCATGAAACGCTCGCGACGAGGCCGTCGATCGCGAGCGCCCCCTGCTCGGTCGCATCCTTTCGAACCAGCAGCTTCGCGGGGTGGTCGAAGCCCCTCCGATGCCTGGCGAGCAGCACCCCGGGGAACGGCATGACGTCCACGCTTCCGACGATCTTGGCGGTCAAGCCGAGGGCGATCGGCCCCTGAGTCGTATCGTCGTGGGTGACCGTGATGGACTTGCCGATCGGCCCCTTGAGATTCGTCGTGTGGACGCTGGCTCTGATGCTTCCCGCCTTCCCGGGCGGGATGACCTCGTCGAACGAGGCCACCGTGCAGCCTCAGCCGGGTTTTGCGGAGAGGATGTGGAGCGGCGCGGTGCCGGTGTTGTGGTACGTAAATACGGCCAACGCGTCCTTGCCGTGCACGACGTCTCCCAGGTTGACGTCCGTGGAGTCGAACGTGATGTGTGGAGCCGGGCCAGCCGGGGCCGCGGGAACGGGCTGCTGCGCGGACACGGCGGGCGCAACGAGCACCGCGAACAGCCCGACGACGAACGGCGTGACGACACGACGGATCATTCTCACCTCGCGACACAGGAAGATACGCCTAGATGGGCGATCAGGCCAAGAGCCCGACGCTGGTAGAGTGAGGCGCATGCCGTCCGGGAGCGCAAGGAGGGATCGATGACCGTCGACTCCGGGTGGACTCCGAGCATGGGATTGCTCAAGGACTACCAGGACCCCGGGACCCCGCCGGGAACGCTCAGCTCGGCCGACGGAGAATCCGGCCCGTCACGCGTCGTCGCGGCGAGCTACACCGCCTCCGAGATCGACGTGCGCGAGATCGCCGATCCCAGCGCGCTCGACAGCTTGCGGGGGGACGGCCGCATCCACTGGATCCACGTCATCGGCTTGGCGGACGTCGCGCTCGTCGAGCACATCGGCAGGGTGTTCGAGCTCCATCCGCTGGCGCTCGAGGACGTGCTCACCCTCGGCCAGCGCCCCAAGGCGGAGGAGTTCGACGACACGTTGTTCTGCATCGTCCAGCACCTCGCGTATCGCGGGGACGCTCTGGAGAAGGTCCAGATTGCGCTTTTTCTCGGCGAGGACTTCGTCCTCACCTTCCAGCCCCGCGGCGCGGACCTGCTCGCCCCGATTCGCGAGCGCCTCGAAAAGGGCCGGGCCAAGATGAGGCAGAAGGGCGGCGGCTACCTGTCGTACGCCATTCTCGATCTGATCGTCGACGCCGCATATCCGGCGCTCGAAGCGCTCGGTGATCACTTGGACACGATCGAGGAGGGGATCCTCGAGAAGCCGGATCAGGACGACATCGAGAAGCTCCAATGCGTACGCCGTGAGCTGCTCGTTCTACGTCAGGTGCTCTGGCCGCAGCGCGAGGTCATGGGCCGGCTCGCCCGGGAAGAGCACAAGCTGATGCCCGACGACGTGCGGATCTACTTCCGCGACTGCTACGACCACGCGGTCCAGGCGCTCGAAGTCTCGGAGAACTTCCGCGAGATGGCCTCCGGCCTTCTCGACATCTATTTGACCAGTCTGAGCCACCGCCTGAACGACGTCATGAAGGTGCTCACGATCATCTCGACCGTGTTCATGCCGCTGACCTTTCTCGTGGGGGTGTACGGGATGAACTTCGACCGCGGGCAGCCGCTCAACATGCCGGAGCTGGGTTGGCGGTACGGCTATCTCGGCTTCTGGGGGGTCTCGATCACCACGATCGTGACGATGCTGTGGCTCTTCCGGCGCAAGGGTTGGCTCTAGGGGCACTGAAGCGCCAGCCTCGTCACGCACGACGAGAGGCCGAGCGATCCTTCGCGGCCGGCGAGGCCAAGATCGCGGCCGAGGCTCCGCTCGTGGTGCACCGGAACGGTGAGTAGTTGGCGAAATCGCCGATCGCGCCTTCGTAGATGACGTAGTCGGTGTCTTGCGGGTTGCACGACGCCCCCCACGTGAGCGTGGGGCAACACTACATCCATTCGGCGCGTCGCGCATGAATTACCCTTGTGGTCCCGGCCATGAAGATTCGAGGTGAGCGATGGGCGTCTGGTGGCTTCCGCTTCTGGGTATCGTCGTCGGTGTAGCCGCGAGCTTCACGGGCTTGGGGGGTGGGTTCGTCGTCGTGCCCCTCCTCGTCGCGCTGGGTTACACGCCGCAGCGTGCGGTCGGGACCTCCTTCGTGGCGATCCTGCTCGTCGGCCTCTCGTCGCTCGCCGGTCATGCGAAGCTCGCCGAGGTCGACTGGAAGGCGGGATTGCTCCTCGGTGTCGGCGGGGTCCTCGGCGCGCAGGTCGGGCCGCGCCTGCTCCAGAACGTATCGGGCGCCGTGTTCCAGAAGGGCTTTGCCTGCGTGCTTGTCTCGCTCGCCTTCTGGATGTTCTTCAAGAAGTAGGCGGCAGGTCAAAACCCCGGGCTTGCTCCCGGAAGAAAGCTGGTCACGACCATCGCGAGGGCGAGACCGACCAGGATCACCGTCGTTCCCCAGGTCACGACGTCGTAGATCGGGCCGTTCACGTACTCCCCCATCAGCTCGCGGCGCCTGATGAGCAGCGCCATGAAGACGAGGATGACCGGGAGGAGGAGTCCGTTCAGGATCTGCGACGTCAGGATGATCTTCAGGAGAGGCACGCCCGGCATCAGGATCATCCCCGCCGAGAGTACGATGATCGCAGTGTAGAGCCAGTAGAACTCGGGTGCTTCCTTGAAGCGCCGGTTCACCCCCGCCTCGAGTCCGAGACCTTCGCACACCGAATAGGCGGTCGACAACGGCAGGATGCACGCGGCGAAGAGCGACGCGACGGCGAGCCCGAACGCGAAGAGGTACTTCGCCGCCGCGCCGGCCAGGGGCGCCAACGCCTCCGCCGCATCGGCGCCGGACAAGATCTCGGTCATGCCCGCCTTGTGCAGCGTCGCGGCGCACGCCACGACGATGAAGAACGCGACGAGCACCGCGACGATCGAGCCCAAGACGACGTCGATCCGCACGCGACGGTGGTCGGAGATACGGGATTCGTTCTCGACGACCGAAGACTGGAGGTAGAACTGCATCCACGGAGCGATCGTCGTGCCGACGATGCCCACGACCATCGCGATCCCCGAGAGATCGACGGGAAGCGACGGCGTCAACGTTCCGCGGACGGCCGCGGCCCAGTCCGGTTTTGCGAGGATCGCCGAGATCGGGTAGGCGAAGTAGACGAGGCACGCGATCAGAAAGATCCGCTCGGCGCTCCGGTAGGTTCCGAACACGATCAGCCACCAGATCGCGGCTGCGCCCAACGGCACGGAAACCCAGCGCGAAAGCCCCAACACCTCCAGCGCGCTCGCGAGCCCGGCGAAATCCGCGGCCGCGTTCCCCAGGTTGGTCACCAGCAGGAGCATCATCAGCAGGAACGTGATGCGCAGTCCGAATTCTTCGCGGATCAGGTCCGCGAGACCCTTCCCGGTGACCGTTCCCATGCGCGCGCACATCTCTTGCACGACGACGAGCGCGACCGTGACGGGGAGGAGGACCCACAGGAGGCGGTAGCCGTAGCGAGCGCCACAGACCGAGTAGGTGTAGATGCCTCCCGCGTCGTTGTCGACGTTCGAGGTGATCATGCCGGGCCCGAAAACTGCGGCCATCAGCGCCAGGCGAGCGCCCCAGCCCTGGAACCATCGGCGGAGCACGGCTCTACTCGCCCTTGACCAGCCGCGAGAGCACGTCCTCGATGTTGATGATCCCCTTGAGGTCGCCGAACTCGTCGACGACGGCGAGCGCCCTCAGGTGGTACTTCTCGAACCGCTCGACGACTTCGCGGAACGGCGTGCTCGTCGTGACCGCGCGTACCTCGCGGCGCATGAACTCGGTGACCGGGCGCCCGCCGGAAGCGCGCACGAGCCGCACCAGCGGAACGATCCCGAACAGCTTGCCCTCGTCGTCGACGAGCGGGATCTCGTCCAACTCGGGGATCAGGTCCTCGTCCACCTTCTGGAGGTTCGCCAGGGTTTCCCCGACGGTCCATCCCGAGCGCGCCTGGAAGAAGTCCGTCGACATCAGACCACCCGCACTGTCCTCGCGGAACGCGAGGAGCCCGCGCACTTCGTCGGCGTCGGCGTCCTCCATCGCTTCCAGGACCGCTCGGAGTCGCTCCTGGGGGAGCTCCCCGAGGATGTCCGCCGCCTCGTCCGGCGGCATCTCCTCGAGGAGGTCGGCCGCCCGGTCGACGTGCATCGCTTCGACCACGGCCGCCTGCACCGAGGGCTCGGCCTCGGACAACGCTTGGGCCGCCGTTTCCGGGTCGAGCGCCGAGACGATCTCCCTCCGCTCGACGCGACCAAGGTCTTCGAGGATGTCGGCGAGGTCGGCGGGGTGCATCTTCGCGAGCTGCTGGTGCACCTTCAGGCGGATGCGGGCGCTTCCCGGCTCGACCATGCCCACGTAGTCCCAGGGAATCCCCTGTTGCGACAGGCCGTCGGCGAGCCGCCGCAGGAGGCGCGGCGAGACCACCCCCGCGAGCAGGCGGCGCACCGCACCGGCGAGTCCGACCTCGACGCGCCGGAGGTGGAGGACGTCTCCCGCGGATTCGAGGGCGATGTCGTTGACGCGGACAACCTTGCGGCCCTGCGTGTCGATGATCTGGCGGTCCAGAACGTCGCGCCTGAGACAGATCGTCTCGGGCACGGCGCCGTTCCAGACCGCAAGCTGGGATCCCTCGACCAGCCCGACCCTTCGATTCTCCGGCGAGAACGAGGCGACGGCGCTCCACGGCGTCGAGCGAAGCTCTCGCCCAACGCGAAGGACGAGACCGTCCACGACCCCACGATGGGAGTCGACGCGCAGATCGTCGACACGCCCCATGCGGGATCCATCGCCATCCAGAACGGGCAGGCCGAGGACTTCCGAGAGGTGCACCATGGCGTCGCTTCCTCGGGCGAGCGTGAAGAATGGCATTTCACACGGCGCCCGTCGAGAACCGCGAGCGCCTTTCCGCCACTTTTTGAGCCTGCGCGTGAGAGCATCCGTCCCGTGAGCGTGCACGACGAACCGCCGGCCGACGACGTCGATCTCATCGTGATCGGGGGCGGGATCACGGGATGCGCGGTGGCGCGGGACGCTGCGGCCCGCGGCCTCTCGGTCCTCCTCGTGGAGAAGCGCGATCTGGCGGCCGGGACGAGCGGCCGCTCGACGAAACTGCTCCACGGCGGCCTGCGTTACCTCGAGCATGGCCACCTTCGGCTCGTACGCGAGGCGCTACGCGAGCGCGAGCTCACGGCCCGACTGGCCCCGGCGCTCGCGCGCCCGCTCCGATTCGTCCTGCCGGTCCGACCCGGCGTCTTCCCCGGCCTCCTCGCAGGGCGCATCGGGGTCGCCCTCTACGACCTCCTCGCGGGGGCGCAGCCGCTTCCTCGGGGCGGTCCCGTCTCCGCGAAAGAGGTCGCGGCGCTCGCCGCCGCGCTCTCGCCTGGATGGAGCGGCGGCATCGCCTTCTCCGATCGGCAAACCGACGACACGCGTCTGACCGTCGCGATCGCGAGGGACGCCCTCCGCCGCGGTGCCTCGATCCGTCTCGGCGTGACGGTGACGGCGCTTGCGCGCAGCACCGTGGGCTTTCGTGTTTCCTGTCGCGACGAGGACGATCGGGAGTCGGTGGCCCTCGCGCGCTGCGTCGTGAACGCGGCCGGACCGTGGTGCGACGAGGTGCGCCTGCTCGCCGGGAGGCCCGAGCCGGTTCTTCGCCGCAGCCGGGGCGCCCATCTCGTGTTCACGGGACTCGCGTTGCACGCGGCGCTCCTCCTGCCGGGCGCGAAACGCGGCCACCGCTTGTTTGCGATCCCCTGGCGCAACACGGTCTTGTTCGGGACGACCGACGTCGCCGATACGAGGGACCCCGGTCGCGAGCTGGCGGAGCTCGAGGACATCCGGCTTCTCTTCGAGGAGGCGCGCCGGCTCTTCCCCGGCGCCGGGCTCACGCGTCGCCACGTGTTGTCGTCGTTCACCGGCGTGCGGCCGCTCCTGAGACAAGACGGCGACACGCTCACGTTCAGCCGGGAGCACCGCGTCCTCGACGAGGACGGCCTCGTGACGATCGCGGGCGGCAAGCTGACGACCTGGCGCACGATGGCCTTGGCGACCGTCGATGCCGTCGTGCGGCGGCTGGGGCGCGGCGGGGTGTCGCCGAGGGTCCTCCTCGAAGAGCCCCTCCCCGGCGGAGACGAAGATCAGCCGAGCCTCGACGCCGTGCTCACCGAGGAGATGGCGCGGCACGCCGAGGACGTCGTCTTCCGCCGGCTCCCGATCGGGCACGACCCGCGCGAAGTGGTCCAGACCTTGCCGTCGATCGTCGACCGCATGGCGGCTCGGTACGCATGGGATGCGGCACGGCGTTCTGCGGAGACCGCCCGCGTGCTCACCCGCCTCGACGCGGACGCCGCGCGCCTCGACGAGGCCTTGGGGCCTGGGCTGATGGCCCGCTAGCCGTTCAGCAGGGCGCGGACGGCGGCGCGAAGCACGGGACCGACGACGTAGGGAGAGACCCGCCACGCGACGATCACGCCCACGATTCCCAACGCCGGGATCGAGCGCATCTTCTGGTACAGCGCACGGACCGGGGGAACGAGTCCCGCAACGACGGAGATGCCGTCGAGTGGAGGAAACGGCATGAGGTTGAACACGCCGAGGATCAGGTTCAACCCCATCACGACGGACAGGAAACGGCCGGCGGAATCGACGATTCCCGCTACACCCGGGGCCGCCGCGACGAGACGATCGAGGGAGATCTCGTCCTGGGGAACCGTCCACACACCCGCCTGCAATCCGAACCTGAGGACGGCGAAAGCGATCGCAAACAGGATGAAGTTCGCCGCAGGGCCGGCCGCCGACATCAGGGCCGCACGCCGGGGGTGGCGATCTTCCCAGTGCGGATCGTACGGTGCGCTCGCCCAACCCATCATCCAGCGCGAGCTTCCCGTGAAATACGTCAGGAGCGGGACGAGCACCGTGCCGAGCGGTTCTCGACGAATGTGCGGCCAAGGGTTGAGCGAGACCTGGCCGGACAGGTAGGCGGTGTCATCCCCTCCCCAGCGCGCGACCAAGGCGTGCCCGGCCTCGTGGCACGTGAGCGACAGCAGAAACGCCGCGTACCAGACGGGGAATAAAGCGAGCGCCTGCGCATCCATCGGGTGACACCTCGGACCCCTCGGGCCGGGGCCGCACCCTACCACGCCCTCGGCCCCCGACGATGCGGGCTTGCCCTATATTGAAGGCGTGCATTCCCCGGTAGCTTCCCCCCACGGCGCCCCGCCGCTCGACCGCGAGCGCGGACGGAGCGACGAACGCGGACAGCTAAGGCTCCAACTGGCGGACGCGCCGAGCGCCTACCTCGAAGGAGCGCTCGAAAACGCCGACTTGGGATTGGAAGAGCTCGTGCTCCTGCTCCGTAACCGCCAGACGACCGCCGCGATCCTCGCGCGCGTCGGGCGGAACCGCTCGTGGACGCGCCCGAGGGAGATCAAGCTCGCGCTCCTCGGGAATCCGCGAGTGCCGCACGTGCTCGCGCGGCAGTTTCTTCCGCATCTCTACTGGCGCGACCTCGCGGAGCTTGCGACCAACCTGCGCGTTGCGCCGGTGCTGCGGCGCGACGCGGAAAAGCTCCTCAAGACCCGCCTCCCCGAGCTGTCGGTGGGTGAGCGCGTCGCGTTGGCCCGCCGGGGGAGCCGCGGGCTGATCGAGCTGCTCGGCAACGAGACGGAGACCCTCGTGCTCCGCGCGGTGGCGGGAAACGCGAGAGCTACCGAGGCCGATATCGCTCGCATTCTGGCTCGATCCGACCTCCCCGCCGATTTCCTCCGGTGGCTCGCCGATCGATCGTCCTTCAGTCAACGACGCGTGGTGCGACTCGCCTTGGTGCGCCATCCCTGTACACCCCCGTCATCCGCGCTCCGGTTGATCCCGACGCTGTCTCGCCGGGATATCGAGGATCTGCGGCGCGACGTGAGCGCGCCCCGGCTCGTGCGCGTCGCGGCCGAGCGCCGTCTCGCGGCCGCCGGTGCCGATGCGGCTGCCACCCGACCGCACTCGGGTTGACAGTGGTTTGCGCCGCTTCCTACAATCGCCCGCCGACCGTCGAATTCCCGGCGCTCGCGGGATGATCGTTCGCCCCGGGGACCGCTGATGTCTTCCTTCGGAGAAACCTTGAGACGCGAGCGAGAGTTGCGTCAGATCTCGCTCCGGGAGATCGCCGAGGCGACGAAGATCAACCTCCGTTATCTGGACTCGCTCGAGCGCGACGATTTCCGGCACCTGCCCGGCGGCGTCTTCAACAAGGGATTCGTGCGCGCCTACGCGCAGTTCATCGGCATCGACCCCGAGACGATGGTGATGGCATACCTCGAGGAGGAAGGCCGGCAACAGGCGCGCGCTTCACGTGTGGGGGTCGCGGCGCCGCAAGCTCAAGAGGCCGTCGTTCCCACCCGTCCTCTCGGCCCGCGCCTGTGGTTCGCCGCTCTCGTCATCGTCCTCCTCCTCGTGTTGCTGGCGGCCGGCCTCACGGCCCTGGGCTACGGCCCGCTCGCCTCCCGCTTCAAGTCGCTGCGCACTTCCGGAAGTCCCGCGGCGGCCTCGTCCGTCGGGGGCTTTGCGTGAGCGGCACCGCAGGGGCACCGTCGGGCTCCGATTTCAGCGTGATCCTCGAGAGAATTCTCTCGGGGGGCGCACCGCTTCCGCTCCGCTCCGCGGCCGCTCGCGGGGCGCTTCCGATGCCGCGCGCGGTGCTCACGCGCCTCTACCTCCACCTTCGCAACGACCCCGACGAGGCCGTGCGAAGCGACGCCGAGAACAGTCTCGGCCAGCTCACGCCTGAGGTCCTCGTCGAGGTCCTGAGCGATCCCGTCTGCGATCCGCTCGTCCTCGAGCACTTCGCCCCGGCGGCCGCCAAAGACGAGCGGCTCGCGGAGAAAGTGGCGTTCCACCCCAACGCGAACGGGAACACGCTGTCCCTCCTCGCTTCCGACGGGAACGCGTCGGTTCTGGACCTCGTGCTGACCAACCAGGCGCGCTTGCTCACAACACCCGGCCTCGTCGACAAGCTGTCGATGAACCCCGCACTGCGCGCCGACCAGCGCGGGCGGCTGCTCGACCTGATCGATCGCTTCTTCCGTGGGGAGGCCCAGCGTGCCGCCGAGGACGCAGGCCCCGGCGTCGAAGCCGCGGAGACCATCGATGCCGAGCAAGTGGCGCGGATCCTGGAGATCAACGTCGGCGAGCTCTTCGCCGCCAGCGAGATCATGGATGCCGAGGAGTTCGCCCATTCCGAAGACCTCGTCGTCCGCAGCGCCTACAAGAGGATCCTCACCCTCAACACCGCGCAGAAGGCGATTCTCGCCATGAAGGGCGGGCGCGAAGAGCGCCTCATCCTCGTGCGCGACACGAACAAGGTCGTGGCGCTGTCCGTTCTCAAGAACGCGCGCATCACGGAAGGCGAGGTCGAAGCGATCGCTTCGATGCGCGGCGTATCCGACGAGATCCTACGCAATGTCGGCATCAACCGCGAGTGGTCCAAGAACTACGCCGTGGTGGCCAACCTCGTTCGGAACCCGCGCACGCCCCCGTCCCTCTCGACGAATTTCGTCTCACGACTGAACAACAAAGATCTCAAGACCCTCGGGAGCGATCGCAATGTCCCCGAGATCATCCGTAGAATGGCGAAGCGGACTGTGGACCTGCGCACGCAGAAGTCCGAAGCGACCTTCCGCAAGAAATGACCGAGGATCCTCGATGCGGCTCTTAAGAGAAGTCCGGAACCTCATGGGCAGCTACCATGTGAAATCCGGCATCTATCATTTCTATCGCAACGAATTCAAACAGGCGGTCGATTTCTTCACGAAAGCGCTCAAGGACGAGCCGGCCGTGAGCGAGAGCGATCGCCGCACCGCACGTTTCTTCTTGACCCAGACCTTCATTCACTCAGCGGAGAAGGCGGCAGCCGCGGGCGATCTCCCAGGCGCGGCGCGCGATTACGTGCGCGCCAGCGAGGTGAGCCCCGAATTTCCCGACATCCGGTACAGCCTGGGCCAGACCTACGAGGCCATGGGCCGCGTGAACGAAGCGATCGAGCAGTACCGCCTGGCCATCGCGAGCAACGCCGACTACGACCACACGCGCACCGCGCTGGCCTTTTGCCTCCTTCGCGCGGGACGAGATGACGAGGCGGTCGAGGCGTTCGAAGCCGTGCTGGCGCTGCGCATGAAGCGGATGTCCGAGCCCTACGCGATGGGGTTGCAGCGCCTGCGCGACGGGAAGGCTTCCGACGCGGAGGAGTTCTTCCGCGAAGCGTTTCTCGCCGCGCCGAACAAGTTCGAGGGGCACTACCGCGCGGCGCTGGCTCTGCTCAAATCGGAGCAGTACGAAAAGGCCCTCGTCGATCTCGACGCGGCGATCGGCCTGGAGCCCAAGTACGGAGACCTGCACAACTTCCGCGGCGTGGCGCTCTCCGAGCTCGGACGCATCGAGGAGGGGATCGCCGCGTTCCGCCGGGCCGTGGCGCTGAACCCCGATCACAGCGTGTCGAAGCTGAACCTGGCGTTCGCCCTCCTCCGGGCGGGCCAATTCAAGGACGCGGAGCACGTGCTCGAAGCCGTCCTCGAGCTGGACCCCTCGCAGAGCGTCGCCTCGACAAAGCTCGAAGAGCTGCGTACCGGGCGAATCGCCGATTCCCGTCGCCCTGCTGGACGCGGGGTGACGCGATGAAGATCACGGCGTTCGGACTCACCGACGTCGGAAGACGGCGCGAGTCCAACGAGGACGATTTCCTCCTCGAACCCGGCAGCGGCGTGTACGCGGTCGCCGACGGCATGGGCGGCCACGCCGCGGGAGAAATCGCCTCCCACCTCGCGATCGAGACGCTACGGGAGATGCTGCATCGGGACGACGCGGCGATCGCGCGCCAAAGCGTCGATGACGCCGGCGAGTGGCTCCGTACTGCTGTCGTCGAAGCCAACCGTCGCATCTGCGACTCCATCCGCCTCCACGAAGAACGACGGGGCATGGGCACGACCGTGGTCGCCCTCGTCCGCGCGGGCCAGGACGCGGTCGTCGGCCACGTCGGGGACAGCCGGATGTACCTCCTCCGCGGGGACGATCTCGTGCGGATGACCAGCGATCACTCTTGGGTCAACGAGCAGGTCAAACTGGGCCTGATGAACGACGACACCGCACAGCGGCACCCGATGCGCAACATCGTGACGCGAGCCTTGGGCAGCCGGCCGGACGTTCTCGTCGACGTCGCGAGCATGCAGGTCAGACCCGGGGACGTCCTCCTCCTGTGTTCGGACGGACTGAACACCATGCTCTCCGACGAGCAGATCCGGGCGACCGTCGTCGCCCACCGCCTGGATCCGGAGGCGGCCTGCCGGGCCCTCGTGGCGGAGGCCAACCGGCACGGCGGCGAGGATAACGTGACCGTGGTCGTGGCTTGTTTCGCCGACGGCGCCTGAACCGACCCGGCCGCTGGACTCGAAGTTGACGGTCCCGCCCATCCCCTTTATATTCAATGGCCGATGATGAAGTGGGGTGGAGTGTCTGCGATGAGGCCCACCTGGGGAATTCGAGCGGGAGCGGGCGCAACCGTCATCGGTGGGCTGCTCGCGGCCGCTCCGGCGATCGGCGCTCCGCCGGCCACCGAGCTCGTACCGGGGCGGTCCGGCGCCCGCCTCCAGGCCGTCGCCACGCTCTCCGCCACCGCGCCGGATTCACCCCCATGCCTCACCCCGGTCGTCCAGTCGATTCGCTCCGAGCGCCAGCGCGGGACCGCCGCGGTGCGGCGCTCTCTCGCCGCTCTCGCGAACGATCCCGCACTCCCTTCCGAGCGCGTCGTCAGCGACGGGGACGGTAGTGCGGTCCGGTTCACGACCGACCGGAGCGCGTTCGACCGTGTGGACGTCGTGGACGACAACGTCAACGGCCGTCCGGATGCCGTCGACGAAGCTCTGTCCGGGATCGCACGGGCTCAGCAACTGTTGGTGGGTCAGCTGGAGCTTCCCAACCCCGGAGCCGTCGAGCTCGTCTTGGGCCGGTTGGGATCGGACGTCGAGGGCGTCTCGGTCCCCTTTGCCGGACGACAGGCGCGGATCCACATCTGGCTGGATCCGGCCGGCGGCAGGGGTGCGGCGGCGTTGAGGCGCGCCGCCGAGCATCAGTACGCTCACGCCGTCGCGACGGCCGCGGGACTCGATCCCGCGTGGGGCGAGGCTTTCGCCACCTGGACGGCGCTCGCGATCGAAGGGTCGCCCGACGATCGGACTCTCGCGTTCGTGGCGAAGCGGTTCGCCGAGCAGGGCGCGGGGCTGGTCGTCGACGAACTCGATCTCGCGAGCGGCAACGCCGCGTGGTTTGCGTTCCTCGACGAATCGTACGGCCTGACTGCGGTCAAGCTCGCCGTCGAGGAACTGGGCCGCGGGGGCTCCGACCAGGCCGCGCTCGACCGTGCGATGCGGCGAGCGACGGGAGACAGCGTCGACGCGGCGCTCCGCGAATTCCAGGTGTGGTCGCTCCTCGTGGGGCCGCGCGACGACGCGAGGCACCTCTCCTTCGCGGCTCGACTCCCCGGCCCCGCGTTCGCTGCATCGCTGGAATCCCTTCCCGCATTGTCCATCCAGGCGGACCCCGAGATCGGGCCGATGGGCTCTGCATCGGTGCAGATACGACCGGGTGAACGGAACGGCGGCCTCACGATCCGATTCGAGGGCGATTTGGCGGCGCGTTGGGCCGCCGATCTTCTCCTCGTCCGCAACGACGGAGAGCTCCATCGCGTCCCCCTGTCCCTCGACGCCGAGGACGCCGGCGAGATGTCCGTCCCGTTGCAAGACGTCCGCGAAGTCCTCCTGCTCGTGCGCAACCTCGACGCCGAAGGGCGTCCCGCGCGCCGCTATTCTTGGGCGGCGGACTTCGAGCCGGGGTTTCCCACGGAGTTCGGCGCCCTCCACGCCGACCGGGCCGGCGAAGACGGTGGAGCGATGGTGTCGTGGGAGACGACTTCGGAGCGCGGTCTCCTGGGCTTCAACGTGTTGCGCGCACGATCCGACCGCAGCGACGCGATGCGGGTCAATCCGGTCTGGATCCCGTCGCTGGGAGAATCGAGCGGTCCGGCTTCGTACTCGTTCTTCGACGCCACGGCGGAGCCCGGCGTCGCCTATCGCTACCACGTCGAAGCGGTGACGCTCGAAGGACTGGCGAGCCGCTCCGAGGCTGTCGCCCTCACTCCCGCCCCCTAAAGAGCGCTGCTTCCGCCCGGAGGACCGCAATTCGTGGCTCCCTCGTCGCCCGAGCGCGCCTTTCAGGACGCCTTGCGCCGTGCGGCCGAGGCGTGCGGCCTTGTCGTCGGCGACATTCCCGTCGCCTATCCGCCGACAGCCGCGCAGGGCGACCTGGCGAGTGCCGTCTGTTTCGATCTCGCGCGGACGGCCCGCAAGGCGCCGCGTGCGCTCGCCGAGGCGCTCGTCGCGGCGTTCGTTCCCGGCCACGGCATCGTCCGCCTCGAGGCCGCGGGCTCGGGATACGTCAACGGGTTCCTGGATCGTCCCAACTGCCTCAGAACCTGGCTCGCCGCCGACCGGTCGCCGCTTCAGGCCCAAGGCGGGAAGGTCATCGTCGAGCACACCAACATCAACCCCAACAAGGCCGCACACATCGGGCACCTCAGGAACGCCGTGTTGGGCGACACCCTCGTACGCAGCCTCAGGCAACTCGGCCGGCGGGTGGAAATCCAGAACTACATCGACGATACCGGCGTTCAAGTCGCCGACCTCGTGGTCGGCTTTCTCGAGTTGCGCGGCGAAGATCTGGCCGCGGTACGGGCGAACTACGGCGCGGAGGCACTCCGCGAGCGCGGCCTGCGCTTCGACTACCTGGCGTGGGATCTCTACGCGGAAGTCACGCGGTTCTACGAGGCCGACGACAAGCGTCTCGCGCGGCGGCACGAAACGTTGCGCGCGATGGAGCAGGGCGGTAATCCCATCGCGGCCCTCGCCGACTACCTCGCGCAGCGCATGGTGCGCCACCACCTCAACACGATGGACCGCATCGGCGTTCGCTACGACCTCATTCCGAAAGAGAGCGACATCCTCGCGCTCAATTTCTGGGGTGACGCCTTCGTGCGTCTGAAGGAAGCGGGCACCGTCAAGAGGCTCGAGACCGGGGACAACGCGGGGTGTTGGGTCATGGACCTTCCCGGCATCAAGGAGGGCGCGGGCGAGGATCAAAAGGTCATCGTCCGCTCGAACGGGACGGTCACCTACGTGGGCAAGGACATCGCGTACCAGATGTGGAAGTTCGGGCTTCTTGGCCGCGACTTTTTCTACGATCGCGTGGACTGGGGGTCCGAGACGCCGGCCTATGAGCTTTGGGCGACCAACTCGCACGGCGGCGCGCCGGACGCGCCGAGCTTCGGGCGCGCGGAGACCGTCTACAACGTCATCGACACACGGCAGTCCTACTTGCAACGGGTCGTCGCGGTCGGTTTACGCAGCCTCGGCCACGGGGCGGAAGCGGACCGCTCGATCCACTTCGCCTACGAGATGGTGGCGCTCACGCCGTCCGCGGTGCTCGCCATGTTCCCGGACCACCCGCTCTCGGAGGAAGACCGCAAGAAGCCCTACCTCGAGATGAGCGGGCGCAAGGGCTTGGGCGTGCGCGCGGACGAGCTCGTCGACGCGCTGCTGCGACGTGCCGAAGAAGAGGTCCGTCGCAGGAATCCCGACGAGGACGACGCGCGCGCGAAGGAGACGTCGCGGCGGATCGCTGTCGGCGCGCTTCGTTATTACATGTTGCGCTTCTCGCGCAACCGCGTCGTCGCGTTCGACCTCGACGACGCGCTCGCGTTCGAGGGAGAGACGGGCCCGTATTTGCAGTACTCGGTCGTGCGCGCCCGGAACATCCTCGCGAAGCTCGCCGAACGTCGCGGCGCCGCCGAATCCGACGCAGCGTGGCTCGCGGCCCATGTCGACCTGGGCGGGATGCCCGAGAGCGATGTGGTGGCCTTCTGGGAAATCCCGCTGCTTCTGTCCCGCACCGAGGCGGTGCTCCGTCAAGCGATCGATTCGTTGGAGATGGCCACCGTGGCGAAGCACGCCTACGTCCTCGCGCAGGCCTTCAACTCCTTCTACCACCGATCGCCCGTCGCCAAGGAAGACGACCCCTCGATCCGCCGGGTCCGGGCCGCGGTCACGCGTCTGTACCTCGACGGCATGACCCACCTGCTGAGCCTGATGGGCATCGAGGTCCCGGACCGCATGTGACGTCTCCTGCGCGTGATAGTCTTCTCGTCGAGTGGCCCTCCGGATGCCGATGAGCCTTCCCCTCTCCCGCGCGCGCTCTCTCGCCGTCCTCGCGACGTTCGCGATCTCGGGCGCCGCTTCGGCCGCCCCGCCGACCCTCCCGTTTTCGGAGGTCCGCGCCGGGATGAAAGGCATAGGAAAGACCGTCTTCCACGGGGAGACGGTCGACAGCTTCGACGTGGAAATCGTCGGCGTCTTGCCGAACATCGGCCCGGGGCAGGACCTCATCCTGGGCAGGTGCACCGGCGGCCCGCTCGCGCAGACCGGCATCCTGGCGGGAATGAGCGGGTCGCCGGTCACGATCGACGGGAAACTCGTCGGCGCGATCGCCTACAGCTGGGGATTCGCGAAGGACGCGATCGCGGGGATCACGCCGATCGAAGAGATGCTCTCCGTCGGAGTGCGGGATCACGCCGCACCCGGAAGGAGCCGCCCCGCGGCCGCGATGCCCTGGACCGATGCTCTGGCTCGCCTGCGCGCGCCGGCGGCAGCTGGCGCGTTTTTCGTCTCGCGGCTTCGCTCCCTCGCGGAGAGCCCGGCCGGCGCGTCCGCGTCGATCCCGCTCTCGGTGTCCGGGATCGGCTCCGCCGGTCTCGCACGCATCGCGCCCGATCTGGCGCATGCCGGCTTCCTGGCGCTCCAGTCCGGCGGAGCGGGGGCCAGGCCGGCGGCAGCGGGAGCGCCGATCCAGCCCGGATCCGCCGTGGGAGTCCAGCTCGTGCGCGGCGACGTCGACATGACCGCGACCGGGACGGTCACATGGGTCGAGGGCGACGCGCTGTATGCCTTCGGCCATCCGCTCTACGGGTTGGGCGACGTCGACTTTCCGTTGACGGGGGCACGGGTCGAGGCGCTGCTCCCGAGCCTGGAGCAATCGGCGAAGATCGCGGTGCCTCTCCGCGAGGCGGGCGCGTTCCGGCAAGATCGCGCGTCCGCGATTTTCGGCCGTCTCGGCGCGACGCCCTCGATGGTTCCGGTGCGGCTGCAGATGACCGACGGATCAGCGGTGCGCCGCTCGTTTGCGTTCGACATCGTCGATGATCCGCTGCTGTCTCCGCTCCTCCTCTACGTCGCGATGAACGGCATTTTCGGAACGATCGAGCGGACGCTCGGCAGCGCCACGATCCGCCTCAACGAGGCATCCGTCATCAAGGTCGAAGGCGTCGACGACGTGCGGCTCGACAACCTCTTCGCGGGAGACGGCGCGACGAGCGACGCTTCCGGCCTGTCGGCGTTTCTCCTCTACGTGGTGATGAACAACGCGTGGTCCACCCCGCGGGTCACGGGAATCAACCTGATTCTCGACTACGATCGCGAGCCGCGTACGGCGACGGTGCGCCGGGTGACGCTGGATCGGTACCGCGTGAAGGCCGGGGGGTCGGTGACCGCGCGCGTGGTCCTCTCGCCGTACCGCGGCGCCGAACGCGTGTTGACCCGTGAGATCGATATCCCGGAAGAGACGCCCCCCGGCCCTCTCACCCTCCAGGTCGGCGACGCCATGTCGATGAACCGGGTCGAAGACATCGACGGCCCGATCGCTCCGCGCAGCCTCGATCAGCTCGTCGCCCTCGTCAACCGGCTGAGGCGGAACGACCGCGTGTACTTCGTCGCCTCGCGCAGCGACAACGGCGTGTTCCTCGGCGGAGCACGGCTTCCGAACCTGCCCCCCTCGGTCACCGCGATCCTCACGCGGCCTCGAAGCTTCGGCAACTACACCTTCGTCCCGGAACGCGGGGTTCTCGAAGGCGATATCGCGGCGAACGGCGCGGTCGAAGGATTCGTTCGCGTCGCGCTCGACGTGGTGGCCCCATGACTCCGTCTCGCGTCTTGCGCAAAGCGGCGGTTCTCACGGTGCTCGCCGGTCTGGGCGTCTCGTCCGCGCGAAGCGAACAAATGCGTACCGCCGCGTCGACGCCACTGGACATCCAGAACGGCGAGGCCGAGGGGATCGCCGTCACGTCGCTCGGGCGCCTTTTCCTCGCACCGCGCGTCAGCCCATTGGGTAAGGCGTTTCCCGGCGGCCTGCCGTCCCACGTCTTCGCCGCTTCCGCGGACAAGGCCGGCAACGTGTTCCTGGGCACAGGGCCGGACGGCCAGGTCGTGAAGGTGACCCGAGCCGGCGACCAACAGGTGTTCTTCCGTGCGGACGAGCCGCTGGTGACCGCGATCTTGGTTCTTCCGGCCGGCGCGCTCCTCGTCGCCTCGGCGCCCGGCGGAAAGATCTACAAGGTCGGTCCGGATGGCCACGGGTCGGTTTGGTGCCGGACCAACGAGAGATACGTTTGGGCGCTCGCCGCGAACGCAACCGACTCCATCCTCGCGGCGACCGGCGAGCACGGGCGCCTCCTCAAGATCGACCGCAACGGAAACCCGGCGGTGTTGTTCGACGGGGAGGAAACGCACCTCGTCAGCCTCGCCGTGGCGAAAGACGGCGGCGTGTGGGCTGGGGGTGCGGGGCGAGGCCTCGTGTACCGGATCGACGCGGAGGGTCACGCTCTCGTCGCTTACGACGATGAACTCCCCGAGGCGAAAGCGATTCTTCTGACGCCTCCGGGCGACGTCATCGTCGCGTTCGACGCTCCACCTGTCTCGGAGAAGCGGCCCCCGGCGCTCCGCCTCCGCGTCGCGGGAGGAACCGCCGGCGCCAGCGAGGCCATGAGCGATCTCGACGCACGTCAGACTCCCGCGCTTCAGGGCGTCATCGAGGGCCTCCCGTCGGCCGCGGCCGACGACACAGTCCCGCTGCGCGGCAAGGTCGTTCGCTTGAAGCCGGACGGGGCCGTCGTCGAGTTGTGGCGATCGCGAGCCGAGGCCCCTTTCGCGCTCGCGCTGGATTCGAGCGGCCGCCCGGTCTTCGCGACGGGGGAACCGGCCAAGCTCTGGCGCGTCGAGAACCCGGACGAGATCGCCCTGCTGGCGACGCTGAAGGAAGCGCAGGCGACGGCGTTCGCCCAGGCCGCGGGGACGATCGTGGCGGCCACGAGCAACCCGGCGGCGACCTACCGCTTGGAGGACGAGCCCGCGGAGTCGGGTACGTTCCTCGCGCCCCCCGCAGACGCCGGGAGCGTGGCGCGATGGGGCACGGTCAGTTGGCGCGCCGCCGGAACGGGCGGTCGCGTCGAGTTATTCACCCGGACCGGCAACTGCGAAGACCCGGATGGCACCTGGTCCGCGTGGAGCCCCGCGCAGGTCGAGGCCAAGGGGCGCCCTGTGGCGAATCCGGAAGGCCGTTTCCTGCAGTGGCGCGCGCGGATCGCGGGCGCCGCGGGAGACGGCCCGCGCATCGATTCGGTGAAGGCGAGCTACGCGACGCGCAATCGTCCTCCCTCGATTCGCGATCTTCGCATCGAACCCCCGACGGGAGCGGTCTCGGCGAAAGCGGCGCTAAGGTGGTCCGCCGCCGATCCCGACGGCGACGGCGTGACCGTCACGATCCAGGCGCGCAAGGTAGGGGCCAGCGCATGGACCAACGCCGTCGTGACCGATCCCACGCCGGGAAAACCGTCGGATCCGAGCTTCGGGAACGACGGATCTTCGAAGGACGGGAAGGCCACATGGGATACGGCGAGCTGGGACGAAGGCCTCTACGAGCTCCGCGCGGTCGCCACCGATCAGCCGGCGAACGCTCCCGGGGAAGGACTCGAGTCGGATACGGAGCTTTGGCTTCCCGTAGCCGTCGATCGGACGCCGCCGTCGATCGAAACCAAGCGGAGCGGCGGAACGTTCGAAGTCGTGGTTGACGACAAGCTGTCGATGGTTGCGCGGCTCGAAGTGATCGCGAGCGGACGCGTCCTCTTCTCGCCGCGGTGCGAAGACGGCGTGTGCGACAACACGCGGGAGACCTTCCGGTTTCCGGCGCCGCGTGCCGCACAGAGCGAAGCGTGGAGCCTCAAGGCGACCGACGCGGCCGGCAACGCGGTCGAGACGCCGGTGCCCACGCCATGAGCGGCCGCGTCGCTCGAGCGTTGATCGCCGCCGCGGCCGCATGGGGCCTCGCCGCGTGCGCGGGCAACCCGCAACGCCAAGACAGCGACGTCCGCGTCGCGATCTACACCAATCCTTCGTCGCTTTCTCTGATCGGGAACACCGACCTGAACTCGACGCAGCTTGCGAGCGTGATATCGGACGGCCTCGTCGCGTACGACGCCCAGGCTCACTACGTGCCGATGGTCGCGCGCTCGTGGGAGCTTGCGCCCGACGCCAAGACCCTGACCTTTCACCTGCGCGATGGGGTGCTCTGGCACGACGGAGAGCGCCTGAGTTCGAGAGACGTCGCGTACACCGTGAAGAAGATCCTGGAGCCGGCGACCCAGGCGAGTTCTTGGGTGTCGTCGTTTGCAAACGTCGCCTCCGTCGAGACTCCCGACGACCTCACGCTCGTCGTGCACTTCACGGAGCCGTACGCAGATTTCCTCGAGCCGTGGCGCGTCCCGCTCATCCCGGAGCACGCCGCCTCGAAGGATGCGAACTTCCTCGGCGGGGCGTTCGCCCACCACCCGATCGGCTGCGGCCCTTTTCGCTTCGTGAGCTACGACCCGGGACAGCGCGTGGTCCTGGAAGCGTTCGACAAGTACTGGGGTGGCCGTCCGGCCATGGATCGCATGGTCGTCAAGATCGTTTCGGCGGAACGCACCGGATACGAGTCCCTCCTGATGGGAGATCTCGACCAGCTCGCGGTCACCCCCGATCTCTGGCGTGAATCGCTGACCTCACCGGCCGCGAAGCGCCTGGCGCGGTTCGTCTACTACCGATTCAATGCGTGGCGGGCCGACTGGAATCAGTACCCGGCCACACCGTTTTTTCACGACAAGAGGGTGCGCCGCGCGCTGCTTCTTGCGTTAGACCGCAAGCGCTTCGCCGAAACGGTCAGTGCGGGGCTCGCCCGTCCCGGCGTTTCGAGCTATCCCCCGGAGTCGCCTTGGGCGGATCCGTCGATCACCGCGTTGCCGTTCGATCCTGCGGAGAGCTCGCGGCTTCTCGACGAAGCCGGATGGCGGAGGCCCGCGTCGGGAGGGGTCCGCACGAAGGACGGTCGGCCTTTCGTCTTCACGTTGATCTTCGCCGCCGGGTCGCAGGAGCTCTCCGACCGCATCGCTGCGTGGATGCAACAGTCGCTGGCCGAAGTCGGCATCGGCATGAAGATCGAGAAGATCGCGGCGGACGTCTTCCGGCGGCGGCGCAAGACGCATGAGTTCGACGCCGCGATCGCAACCATCGTCTTCGATGCGACGCCCGATCGGTTCGATCTGTACCATTCGAAAGCGCGAGACGGTGCTCTCAACTACGGCGGTTTCTCGGATGCCGAGGTCGATCGGCTTCTCGACGCCGGACGGGCGACCGTCGATCCCGCCGCGCGCCGGGAGATCTACGGCAGCCTGCAGAGACGGCTCGACGACTTGCAGCCGGTCTCGTTCCTCTTCCAGTTCGCGCAGCCGATCCTCCACGACCCCGAGTTGGAAGGGATCGTCCCCTCCCCCGTCGGCCTCTTCAATTTCGCGCCCGGGCCGCGCGCGTGGCATTGGTCGAGCGCGCACACGAGGCGCTGAGAGATGTTTCCCGCGATCGCGAGGCGCATCGCGACCGCCGCGGTCACGCTCCTCCTCGTCACGATCGTCGTCTTCGCCCTCCTCTGCGCTCTTCCGGGAGAGCCGGGAGACGCCGACGACGCGTCGCGCTCCTTGCCGCCGGAGTACCGCGCGGCGCTGCGAGCCCAGTACCATCTCGACGATTCGTGGCCATTCCGCTACGGCCTCTGGGTTCGCGACCTCTTGCGCGGCGATCTCGGCACGTCGTTTTCCGCGCAGGAGCCCGTGGCCGCGATGCTGCGCGAGCGCCTTCCGGTGTCGTTGGGGCTCAACACGCTCGCGCTTCTCGCGATGCTTGGCGTTGCCGTCCCTCTCGGGATTCTCGGCGCGTGGAAGCCGGACGGCGCGTGGGATCGTGCCGGATGGATCGCGACGACGGCGCTCTACGCGGTACCCGTGTTCTGGACGGCGTTGCTGCTTCAGTGGCTCTTCGCGATCCGTTTGGGCTGGCTGCCGCTGTCGGGCATCTCGACGGACGGGGCCCGCCATCCTTCTGCGGCAGCGGCCTTCGCGGATTCCGCACGCCACTTGATTCTCCCCGCCGTGTGCCTGGCGTCGGGGGTCCTCGCCTACGTCTGCCGCTTCGTCCGCACGAGCCTCGTCGAGAGCACGGCCGGCGACGGCGGCAAGGCCGCGCGCGCCCGCGGCCTTTCGACGCTGCAGTACGTGTCCCGGCACGGAATCGCCCAGGCGATCGTGCCGCTTCTGACTCTCGCCGGGTTCCTCATCCCCCGCCTGGTGGGCGGCTCTCTGCTGATCGAGGCGATTTTCAACGTTCCCGGTCTCGGGAGCCTCATGTTCGACTCGATTCTGGCGCGCGATCTGCCGGTTGTCTTGGCGCTCACGCTGCTCTCCGGACTCGCGACGTTGTGCGGGACGACGCTTTCAGACGCGCTGATCGCGTGGCTCGATCCACGGACGCGTCATGCGGCGTAGCCGATCGTCGATCGTATGGGGACTCGCCCTCGTCGGAGCGGTGGCGGCGTCGGCGCTCGTGGCGCCGTGGATCGCACCCGATCCCAATCGTCAAGATCTGGGATCGTTCCTCGCACCGCCGTCGGCAGCGCATTGGCTGGGGACCGATGGGCTTGGAAGGGACGTCGGCGCGAGGCTCGTCCATGGCGCTCGGATCTCGCTGTTGATCGGGCTCACGACCGGGATCCTTTCGGTCCTGATCGGGCTGCCGATCGGAGCGCTCGCCGGGTACACCGGGGGCACGGCGGACGCGGCGCTCTCACGGCTCATCGAAGCGACCCTGTGCTTTCCCGGCCTCGTGATCACGATCGCCTTGCTCAGCATCGGGCCGACGTGGATGCTGGCCCTTCCGGAGCCGACTCGCATCGCGTTGGCGTTGAGCGTGATCGGCTGGACCCCCGCGGCACGTTACCTGCGCGCGGAATTCCGCCGTCTGCGGGCGTCGGAGGCGATCGCATCGGCACGGGCCGCCGGAGCAGGCCACTGGCGCATCGTCGTGCGCCATCTGCTGCCGCAGAGCCTCGGGTCCGTGCTCGTGACCTTGGCGTTCGGGATCGGATCGGCGGCGCTCGCGGAGGCGACGCTGTCGTTCGTCGGCGTCGGAATCTCGCCGCCGACGGCGTCGTGGGGTGAGCTCTTGCACCAGGCGCTCCACCAGGTCGGCCGCGCCTGGTGGCTCGCGCTCTTTCCCGGAGCCGCTTTGTTTACGCTGGTGCTCGGTTGCAACGAGCTGGCGGAGGGACTGAGGGCGTGGCTCGACCCGCGCCGCCGCACGGCATGAGTCATGGCCGCTTCCTGCGCGACCTGTGTGTCGTGCTCACGTGCGTCGGCTTCGTCGTTTGGGGCGTGACCCATTGGTTGGCGATCCCGTGGGTCGTTGCAGGGCCGTCGATGGAACCGACGCTCCGGGAGGGCGACCGCGTGCTCGTGGACTTGTTGACGCTGCGCCGACGCCTTCCCCGGCCCGGGGACATCGTCGTCGTGTCCGGCCCGGGCGACGAGGATCTCGTCAAGCGCGTCGCTCACGAGCCGTACCCGGGAAACGACCCGTATCCGATCCCGTTGGTCTCGGCGGACTCCCCCCTCGAGCCGACCTTCGTCGTCCTCGGGGACAATCCCGCGGAGAGC
>JAYUCM010000197.1:0-1728 GCA_043740355.1 Acidobacteriota bacterium
GAAAGACGTGCCAGCTCGCGAACCGCCGCGCGCGAAGCCGCGTCGGGCAAGCGACCGCCCGCCAACGCGTCGACCGCCGTCTTCGCCAGCACGGCGCGCAGGATCGGCTCCCCCCAGCCCGTGCATGACGCTGCGCCGTGACGGTCGTCCGCGTAGGTGCCGCTCCCCACGATCGCGCTGTCACCCACGCGGCCCGGCGCCTTGTCCTGTGTTCCACCCGTCGATGTGGCCGAAGCGAGGCGCCCCTTCCGATCGAGCGCCACGGCGCCGACCGTCCCGTGCGGCTTCGCGCGGGGTGAGAACTCCGTCGCGACGAGGCTCCGATCGCCCGCCCGGATGCGCTCGAAACGCTCGAGCTCGCGCCCGACGAGGAGCGATCGCGTGGTGCAGAGCTCCGCCCCGACGCGCCGTGCGAACCGCCTCGCCCCCGGGCCGACCAGGAGGACGTGCGGCGAGTCTTCCATCACACGCCGCGCGACGGACACCGGATGCCGGACGCCGCCGATCGCTGCGACGGCACCCGCCCGGCGCTTCGTCCCCTCCATGATCGAGGCGTCCATCTGCAGCTCGCCGGCGCTGTTCAGGTGGCCGCCACGCCCGGCGTTGAAAGTGGGGTCGTCCTCCATCTGCCGTACGGTGAGCTCCACGACGTCGAGTGCCGATGCTCCCTTGCGCAGCGCTTCGAACCCTTCGGTCAACGGCTTGCGGAGTCCGCGGCGGTGCGCGTCCACCGCGCTATCCGGGATGTTCCAAGCGCCGCCGTGGAGGGCCAGAGCGAAGGTCAAGGACGTCCCCTGGCGGAAGCGCGTGGGAGTCGAACCCACCCCGGACGGCGAAGCCGCCCGACACGCGGTTTTGAAGACCGGGAGGGCCACCGGGCCCCATGTGCTTCCGTTCCATGAAATGTCGGTCGCCGCCGTCGCACGTGCTGCGCGAAGGCGGCCGCGTAGACTAGCGCCGCGCGTCGAAGGGCGTCAACGGCGACCGCCGCGGCCGTTCGTTTCTTGACGCTCCCCGGTACGAATGTAAGAATGAGCCGGTTGCGTCGGGGCTGTAGCTCAGCTGGGAGAGCGCATGACTGGCAGTCATGAGGTCGAGGGTTCGATCCCCTTCAGCTCCACCATCGTGTGACGTGACGGTTCCGCCCTGCGCGCTTCCCGCGGCAAAACTTCTCGATCGGTCGCGACGTAAACCGGGCGCTCACCCGCCGGCTCGGGAGGATTCGGATGAACAAGAGACTTCTCGCCTTTCTCGCGATTTTGGGCGCCCTCGGATTCTTGGCGCTCTGCGCCTTCGTCGCGATCTCCTTTTTCGGCGCCTATCCGAAGGGGAGCTTGTCCTCGAAGATACTCCTCGAGGCGGACTTCGAGCGGTCCATCGAAGAGTACATGCCCGACCAGCCCATCACCAAGGCGTTTGGCGGCGACGAGCCGACGACGCGCGACGTGATCGACGCCCTGGACCGCGCGGCGGGTGACGCCAGGGTCACCGGACTTGTCGCGCGAGTCGGCGCGGTACCGATGGGATTGGCCCAAATTCAAGAGATCCGGGACGCGGTCGGGCGTTTCCGGGCCGCGGGGAAACCGGCGGTCGCCTGGGCGGAGACATTCGGTGAATTCGGCCCTGGGAACGGATCCTATTACCTCGCGACGGCGTTCGATCAAGTCTACCTGCAGCCGTCGGGGGACGTCGGGCTCACCGGCCTCATGTACGAATCGCCCTTCGTGA
>JAYUCM010000198.1:0-4307 GCA_043740355.1 Acidobacteriota bacterium
GTGACGGTGCACGCCCAGCAGATGGACGGACGTCCGATGACCATGCTCGTCTATTCGGTATCCGACGGAAGAACGGCGTTCGACTTCGCCCTCAGAAGCCTCGACGAGTTCTTCCGACGGAATCTTCCGGTGTTCGAGAGTTCCGTCCAAACCGTGACGCTCAAGCTCGAATGAACAACGTGGTTCGTGTGTTCTCTTGACTTCTGGGTCCGGGAAGCGAACCTGTGCGGCCAGGAGGCCACCGTGCCGCACCTCTCCCCTACGACCCTGACGACCGACGAGCAGCACCTGATCCTCCGCGCGACCGCCGGCAACGTCCGCGACCACACGATCATCTCCCTGGCGCTCGGCACCGGCCTGCGCCTGGCCGAGATCGTCGGCCTCGACGTCGGCGACGTGTTCGCGCCGGATGGGACGCCCCGGATGCGGGTACGCGTCCGGAAGGAGATCGCGAAAGGCGGCCGAGCGGCGGACGTGTTCCTCCCGGACCGGCTCGTCGCGAAGCTGAAGCGGTTCTGGCGGTGGAAGCGAACCCGTGGCGAGGACCTCTCCCCCGACTCGCCGCTGTTCTGCAACCAGTCCGGCCGCCGAATCTCGAAGCGGCGTGTCCAGTTCGCCTGGGCGACGTGGCAGCGGCGGGCGGGGTTCGATCGGATCTACGGGTTCCACTGCTTGCGACACAGCGCAATTTCGTCGGTGTACCGGATGACCCACGACCTCTACTTGGCTCAAAGGTTTGCCCGCCACGTCTCCCCCCTGACCACCACCGTCTACACCCACCCCTCGGACCAGGAGATGGCCGGGAGGGTAAGGGGGCTGGACTGCTGAGAAGCCCACCGTTTCGGTCCCCAGTGGTGCGGTCATTGTGGCGTATAGGTCGCTCACACAGTTCTGTGTGGGGGGTCATCATGCGCCACGCTCTTCTTGCCCTATCGATGTTGCTCGCCATCGGAACTGTCGTTGGCAGTGAACCGCAGCCGCGAATCGGCGATGTCCAGCGCATTTAAACGTTCGAGGATCGCGTCAAGGCGCAGCAGGCCATCGAGCGGGTTTACTACTCGCACCAGATCGGCGCGACCAGGCCGTTCGAGGAGGCGGTGCCACGCGAGATACTCGAACGGAAGGTGCGCACATACCTCAAACAGACCGCCGGGCTGGAGAAGCTGTGGGCGACGCCTGTCACCTCTGAATCGCTGCAGCGCGAGCTCGAGCGCATGGCGCGCGGCACCCGGATGCCGGAGCGACTCATCGAGCTGTACGCGGCGCTCGCCAACGACCCGGCGCTCATCCTGGAATGCCTCGCCCGGCCTGCGCTTGTGGATCGGCTGACGAGGAACTTCTTCGCGTCCGACGAACGGATTCATGGCGAGACACGCAGGGAAGCGGAGGCGCTGCGCCGTCAACTCGTCAGTGGGAAGATCGATCCTGCGACTCAGGACCCGAGGCGGACCGTCGTGGAACTCAGGCGCGGTGCTGACACAGGCCGCCCGGACGCGCCATCAAAACAAGAGACCCTCGACGGCAGTCGGCCGGACGGGACCATTCACCAAAGCTTGCCGCCCGAGGAGTTCGACCGATGGACCGCGAAACTCCCTCCAAGTCCCGGCGAGATCGGTGCCGTCGAGCAAGAGCGTGACGGATTCCTGGTGTGGATCGTCCTTGAGCGTGAGAGGGATCGAGTCCGTGCCGTGAGTTATCGGATCGAGAAGAGATCCTGGGATGGCTGGTGGACCGGGATTGAGCCCGGGCTCGCGGTAAGTCAGGTGGCGGGCGTCGTTTCCGGAGAAGTTCGCAATCTTGCTCTGGCCCAGCCTCCCGCCGGTCTGCGAAGTGGCGGCGACACAACACAGCAAATTGCCTGCGAGCCAAACGACACCTGGACGCCGACCTCGACGACGAACGCGCCTACGGCAGGCGATTATGGCCACACCGCCGTCTGGACGGGAAGCCTCATGGTCGTCTGGGGAGGCACGGACGGCGCCGATAGCTTTTTCAACACCGGCGGCCGGTACGAACCGGCCACCGACACCTGGACGCCCACCTCGATTACAAACGCCCCGTCGGCACGCTACTACCACACCGCCGTATGGACGGGAAGCCTCATGGTGGTCTGGGGAGGCTACGACGGCGGCGCGTTCCTCAACACGGGCGGTCGCTACGATCCGGCCCCCCAGACCTGGACGCCGACCTCGACCGTAAACGCACCAGAGCAGCGCTCCAACCATACCGTCGTATGGACGGGAAGCCTTATGGTCGTCTGGGGGGGCTCCGTCCGCAACACGGGCGGGCGGTACTTGTTGGGTCTCGATCTTCTGGACCACGACGGCGACGGGTTCAGCGAGTGCGCCGGGGACTGCGACGACACGAACCCGACCGTCTATCCCGGCGCCCCTGAGACCTGCAACGGCCTGGACGACGACTGCGACGGGACCGTGGACAACGGCGGCGGCGCGCTGTGCGGCGACGGCAACGTCTGCACCGATGACGCGTGCGGCGCCGCCGCCGGGTGCGGCCATACGAACAACTCCAATCCGTGCGACGACGGCAACGCGTGCACGACGGGGGACGCCTGCAACGGAGGGTCACGCCTGGGGACGGCTGGATCAATCCCTGGGGATGTGAGCTCGGTGTCGGCGTCGAAGGACGGTGGGACGGCGACGTTTAACTGGGATGCGACCGCAGGTGCGACCGTTTACGAAATGCTTCGAGGGAGAGTGCAGGACTGGCCCGTGGGATCGAATCCGGCGACGGAGACCTGCTTGGCCGGAAACGTTGTCGTGACGACGGCGAGCGATGACACGGTGCCCGCCACTGGGGAGGGGTACTGGTATCTCGTCCGCGCGGACAACGCCTGTGGGCGCGGGAGTTACGGCTGGCAAGAATCGCAGGGTGTACCGACGGCGCCGCGACTGAGTGGGACGTGCCCATAGATGTCATGGGGCAGAACGCTTTAGACGAAGGCCCTATGGCGCGACCTATCAAGGCGCGACGCGGTACGGGCGCAAGACAACCGCAGGGCACCTGAGCGGGCGCGATCCGGCGGTGCTGCCGGTGTGCACCCCGTAGCATTCGTCTCCGACCGGTGCGGCGGAGGAGACGCTTGGCACCGCTGGCGCATTGAACCCTACAAAGATCCTCCGTTGCTTCTGCGTCTACTCGTGTAGTCTCGGCGCATTCGGCCTCTCATTGCCCAACGGAGAGCGCATGGACGACGGACCAGCGGACAGTCCCGCCCCCGAGAAAACCACGTGGGAGGTTGCACCCGACTTCGAGGGGCGCATGCTCGGGGACTTCCGCATCGTCCGCAAGTTGGGCGAGGGCGGGATGGGAATCGTCTTCGAGGCGGAGCAGCAGCATCCCAAGCGCCCCGTCGCCCTGAAGGTCATCCGCGGCGGCGCCTTCGTCGATGAGAACCAGATCAAGATGTTCCAGCGCGAGGCGCAGACCCTGGCCCGCCTCAAGCACCCCGCGATCGCGGCGATCTACGAGATGGGCCGCACCAATGAAGGCCAGCACTTCTTCGCGATGGAGCTGGTGCGCGGCGAGACGCTCGGCGCCTGGCTCCGGCACGGTGCGCCCGCGCTGCGCCTCCGCTTGGGCTTCTTCCGGAAGATCTGTGACGCCGTCGCCTACGCGCACCAGCGCGGCGTCATCCATCGCGATCTCAAGCCCTCCAACATCCTCGTGCTCAAGGAGTCGAGCTCAGCCTCCACCGCTTCGGACTTGGGTATTCCCGACGTCAAGATCCTCGACTTCGGCCTGGCTCGGATCACCGATGCCGACGTGGCCGCCAGCACCTTCATCACGGACATGGGGACGGTGCGGGGCACGCTTCCCTACATGAGCCCGGAGCAGATTCGTGGCAACCCCGACGAGATCGACCTCCGCACCGACGTTTACTCGCTGGGCGTTCTCCTCTACGAGATGCTCACCGGGAAGCTCCCGCACGATCTCAGCAAGTCGGGATTCGCCGAGGCGGCGCGCATCATCTGCGACGAGCCGCCGGCACCGCTGACGAAGACCTGGGGCGGGACGAAGCGTCTCGATGCCGACGTCGCGACCATTGCGAACAAGGCTCTGGAGAAGGAGCCTGCGCGGCGATATCAATCCGCTGCGGCGCTGGCGGAGGACGTCGGTCGCTACCTCGCGGATCAGCCGATCCAGGCGCGGCCCCCATCGGCGGTTTATCAGTTCCGGAAGCTCGTCGCGCGGCACAAGGTGGGTTTCGGCTTCATCGCGGCGCTGTTCGTCATGGCGGTGGCGCTTGCCGTGACGATGACCCTCGAAGCCCGGCACATCGCGATAGA
>JAYUCM010000199.1:0-4293 GCA_043740355.1 Acidobacteriota bacterium
ATCGCCGAGTCGTTCTACGAAGGCGTGATCGCGCCGTCGTTCGCGGCCGATGCGGTCGCTACGCTCGCGCGGAAGAAAAACCTCCGCCTGCTGGAGTTCGGCCCGCTCGCGAACTACCGCCGGGAGGGGCTCGACCTGCGGCGCGTGCAAGGCGGCCTGCTCGCGCAGGACTGGGACCAGCCCGACCCTCCGGTTCGCGAGGGGCGCGTGGCCACGGCGCGCCGACCCTCCGACGAGGAATGGGAGGCGCTCCAGTTCGCGTGGACGGTGGTGCGCCACGTCAAATCGAACGCCATCGTCTTCGCCGACGCGTCGCGCACGATCGGGATCGGCGCCGGGCAGATGAGCCGTGTGGATGCGGCCCGCCTCGGGATCCAGAAGAGCCTCGTGCCCCTTCGCGGCGCGGCGATGGCCTCGGACGCGTTCTTCCCCTTCCGCGACGGACTCGATGCCGCCGCGGAGGCGGGGATCACCGCGGTCGTGCAGCCCGGCGGCTCGATCCGCGACGATGAAGTCGTGGCGGCCGCGAACGAGCGCGGATTGACGATGGTGCTCGTGGGCCGCCGCCACTTTCGCCACTGATCGTGGCGGAGCCGGCGACGCCGCCTACGACGGTGGCGGGCGGAACGCGAGCGCCTCGACGCGATCGAGGAAGACGCGGTCCTTCACGACCTCGACGTAGCGCGCGGCGAACTCCCTCAGCGTCTTCGACTCGGCGTCCGATGGCGAGACTTGAAGCGCCTCGTCGAGATGCGAGAGAGCCTCGCGGCAGTCCCCGGCGCGCAACGCGACGACGGCGAGGTTGTACCACCCCGCGACCTTCACGCCGGCGACGTACGACGCGCTCACGCTCGGCGGAAGGCGATACGCGAGCCGCAGACCCGAGGAGAACTCTTCGCCGCGAAACGCCATCTTGATGCTGCTGATCGCGTCCCGCTCGGCCTTGCTGGCCTTGTAGCGCTCTCCGGCGTCCGCGATGCCGGCTTTCGCCTCCGTGTTTCCCGGATCGAGCGTCAACGTTTCGTTGAACGCGACGACGGCCCCGCCGAAATCCGAAGACGCCATCAGCGAGCGTCCCTTCGCGAGACTCGACGCGACAGCCTTCGCGCGCTCTTCCGGATCGGCGGGCGCCGACGGCGCGGCTTCCGCCCCCGCGCTCGGGAGCATGCCGCGGCTCGCGATCGGCGCGGGGCGCCGTGCGGGTGCGGACGCGTTGCCCGCGGGGACCCTCGCGGCGGCGATCGTGGGAACGGAGGGCTTGGACGCGGTCCCGCCGAATAGACGCGGCAGCGCGATCGCCGCAGAGATCAGGGCCGCCGCGCCGACCGCACCGAAGATGAGGACTTTCGGAGGGGGCAGCGCAAACCGGCGTCCGGCCTGCGCAGGCGGCGGCTCCGGCGGCTCGGGAGGCGCCTTGGCCTCCGCCCGGATCGGCTTCAACGCGAACGCTTCCGGGGGCGGCTCGGCGTCGCCGCCGATCGCGCGCTCCACGGCGCCCTCGTTGGGCGCCGCTTCGCCGTGCGCTCCGCCGAGGAACTCCTCGGTGCCGGAGGCGCGGCGCTCGACGACCTTTTCCAGGTAATGCCGCGCCTCGCGATGGTCGGGGGCGAGCTCGAGCGCT
Organism: Acidobacteriota bacterium; assembly: GCA_043740355.1. Taxonomy (GTDB): domain Bacteria; phylum Acidobacteriota; class Polarisedimenticolia; order Polarisedimenticolales; family DASRJG01; genus DASRJG01. Next base: position 1,622 of record JAYUCM010000199.1, read on the forward strand.
TCACTCAGACGCCGTTCCGCTTCGTCGAGATTGTCGGCCTCGAGCGCGGCCACACCCTCGATGATCGCCAGCTCGATCTTGTCCAGATCCGAAGCCCCCTCGGCCTCGATCTTCGAGCGCAGGACCGCCGCATCCGCGTTCTCCTCGTCGAGTATCGCGAGGCGGGACAAGATGGCCAGCGCCTCGTCGCGCTCGCCGGCTTCGGCTTTGGCTTTGGCCTCGCCGAGGAGGTCGTCGACGCGACGCTTGAGCTCGGAAGCTGCCGCGCTCACCGGCGCGTTCGCCGGCGGCGGCTCCCAACGTTCGAAGCTGTCCTGAAGCGCCAGCGCGCCGTCGCCTCGCGGAGGGGCCGGCTTCCGGTCGACCGTCCCGTCCGCCATGTCGCCATGGAGCAGCGTCGTCGCGCGCAGACCGTCGAGAACCTTCAATCCTTGATCGACGTCATGCTCCATCTCGGGCGTGCCCTCGGCGCGCACCGGCGAACCGGGATCGACGAATTGGGACGCGAGGAGCACGCCTTCCAGCGCCTGCTCGTTCGCGGCATCGAGCGAAAGGACGCCGCGCCACGCCTCGATCGCGCCCTGATAGTCACCGTTCAGGTAGCGCTCCGACGCCTGTTCGTGAAGCCGATTGATCTGCTCGGTGCTCATCCCTACACCCCGAAATCGGTATGCGGCCCCCGCCACTCGGACGCCACGCGGACGGAAACATAGGTTTCAACTTCGGGTGGGTCCAGGCGGGCCCGGGCACGGTGCACAGTGGCCTCAGGATTCGGTCATCGGGCCTTGCCGAGGGCGGCGCGCAGCTGGGCGAGATTCGGGACGTCGGGGTGGATCTGCTGGAGCCGAGCCAGCGCGGCGTCCGCCCTCTCGAGATGGCCCATGTGGATGCCGGCCACCACCACGATGTTGTACAGCGACTGCCAGTGGGCGGGGTCGGCCTTTTGGGCCCGCTCGAGGAGCTCCAAGGCCTTGTCGAACTGTCGGAGCTCCTGGTAGCAGATCGCCGTGTCCGTGAGGAGGTTGGGGTCCTGCGGCGCGAGCTCGAGCGCGCGCTGGTAGAACGAGACCGCGGGCTCGAACATCCCGGCGTCCTGATAGATGTTGGCGAGGCGCGCCCACGCCTGCAGGTCCTTCGGGTCTTTGACGACCCGGTCCTTCAGCGCGTTGATCTCCGCCATCATCGGAGCGCCGCCGCCAACGGTCTGCGTCGGAGCCGCCGGCCCCATCGGCGAAGGCACCTCGCCGGCGGCCGCCGAAGCCTCGACGGTTCCCGGTCGTGTGGCGATCGCGCGAAACAGCCCGAATCCGAGGAGGAAGCCGAACGCCAGCCCTCCAAACAGGAAGGCCATGTGGTCTTTTTTCAATGCCGACGCCCTCGCGGGCACGCTAGCTGCCGGGCCAAAACGTGTCAAGGTCCGGCCGGCGTCCGCGGGCGTACCTCCTGCTACACTCGCGGCGATGATGCGCGCCGTTTCCGCACCCGTCGATCCGCGCCCGAACCTCTACGGGATGTCGCGAGCGGAGCTCGAAACGCTCCTCGAAACCGAAGGGGCGCCGCGGTATCACGGCGACCAGGTCTTCCGGTGGCTCTACGCCAGACGCCGGTTCGATCCCGAGCTGTTCACCGATCTGCCCAAAGCGCTGCGGGCGCAGCTCGGCCGGTCCGCGCGCGTCCACGTCCCGACGATCTCCGCGCGGGCCTCCGCTCCGGACGGCACGGTCAAGTACGGCGTGTCGCTTCCCGGAGGCGGCGCCGTCGAGACCGTCTTCATGGCGCAACGGGACCGGATCACGCTCTGCGTGTCGAGCCAGGTCGGCTGCGCGCTCATGTGCGGCTTTTGCCTGACCGCCCGCATGGGGTTGATCCGGCACCTGACCGCGGGGGAGATCGTCGGGCAGGTCGCGCTCATCCAAGAGGATCAGAGGCTCGGCGATCGGCCGTTCAACATCGTCTTCATGGGGATGGGCGAGCCGCTCCACAACTACGACAGCGTCGTCGCGGCGTTCCGGCTGCTCGTCGATCCTGGCGGCTTCGCGATCGCCAAGCGCCGCATCACGATCTCCACCTCCGGGCTCGCGCCCGCCATCGAGCGCCTCGCGGCGGAGCCTTCGAGGCCGCGGCTGGCCGTGTCGCTCAACGCGACGACCGACGCGGCGCGCGAGCGGATCATGCCGGTGAACCGCAAGTACCCGCTCGCCCGCCTGCTCGCGGCGTGCCGTCATTTCGCTGCGAAAACCGGCGAGCGGTTCACGTTCGAGTACGTGCTGCTCGCGGGCGTCAACGATACCGACGCCGACGTCGCCCGGCTCGCCAAGCTGTTGCGGGCGAACCCCGCGAAGCTGAACCTCATCCCCTTCAACGCGGTTCCGGGGTGGCTCCCCTACCGCGCGCCGGAGCGCAGCCGCATCGTGGCGATCCGCGACCGGCTGCTCGCGATGGGACTTCCGGTCGGCATCCGCTGGAGCCGGGGTGCGGAAGCGCGAGCCGCGTGCGGCCAGCTGGCGCTCTTGGGAGACGCCGCGGCGCCTCCTCTTGCTCTGTCGCGTGAGGTGTCCCCATGATCGATCTCACCGGAAAGTCCGCCCTGGTGACCGGCGGAGCGCGCGGCATCGGACGAGCGTGCTGCCTGATGTTCGCCCGCGCGGGCGCTTCGGTCGCGGTGAACTACC
>JAYUCM010000200.1:0-10303 GCA_043740355.1 Acidobacteriota bacterium
CGCGCGGCAGTTCCTCGAGATGATGGAGAAGCCGGACGTCGAGTCGATCGAGGGGTTGTCGCCGGCGATCTCGATCGAGCAGAAGACGACCTCGCGCAACCCGCGCTCGACGGTCGGCACCGTCACGGAAATCTACGATTACCTGCGCCTGCTCTTCGCGCGGGTCGGGAAGCCGCACTGCCCGAATTGCGGCAAGCCGATCGCCGCGCAGACGGTCCAGCAGATCGTCGACGCGGTTCTGGCGCTTCCGCAAGACACCAAGATCCAGGTGTTGGCGCCGATCGTGCGCGGCCGGAAGGGGATCTACAAGAAAGAGCTCAAGGAAGCGGCGCGCAAGGGATTCGTGCGGGCGCGCGTGGACGGCGCGATCCACGATCTGGCCGACGACATCGACCTCGACAAGCAGAAGAAGCACACGATCGAGATCATCGTGGACCGGCTGGTCGTGAAACCCGACCTCAAGGGGCGCGTGACCGACTCGGTCGAGACGGCGCTCGCGGCCGCTGAAGGACTCGTCGTCATCGACGTCGACGGCAAGCGCGACCTCCTGTTCTCCCGGCACCTCGCCTGCGTCGATTGCGGGATCTCGATCGGCGATCTCGTGCCGCGGATGTTCTCGTTCAACTCCCCCTACGGCGCCTGCCCCGATTGCGACGGCCTGGGCGTCCGCAAGTCGTTCGACCGCGAGAAGCTCCTGAGGGACCGCACGAAGACGATTCGGGAAGGCGCGCTGGGATGGGGGGACGCGAACTGGTACCAAGTCCTGGAGTCGGGCGTGTTCCGGGCCTACAAGGTCTCTCCCGACACGCCGTACGAGAAGCTGCCCGCGACGTTCAAGAAGGTGCTCTGGGACGGGGCCGGTGAGCGCGAGTTCACGTTCAAGTGGGAGGGACGCCGGAGCAGCTACGAGTGGAAGCGCTCGTGGGACGGGATCCTCCCGTCGCTCGAGCGCAAGTACCGCGAGACCGCATCCGAGAACCGCCGCGAGGAGCTCGAGAAGTTCATGTCCGTGCACCGGTGCCCGGTCTGCCGGGGAACGCGCCTGAAGCCGGAGACGCTCGCCGTGAAGCTCGAGGGCAAGACCATCGCCGAGCACACCGAGCTGTCCGTCGCGCGCGCGGCGCGCCTCTACCAGGGCTTGAAGCTCGGCGCGAAGGAGCGCCAGATCGCCGCGCCGATCCTGAAGGAGATCCAGGAGCGCCTGGGTTTTCTCGAGAACGTGGGCCTGGGCTACCTCACGCTCGACCGCGGTGCGGCGACGCTGTCCGGCGGAGAGGGCCAGCGCATCCGCCTGGCGACCCAGATCGGCTCGCGCCTGACCGGCGTCCTGTACATCCTCGACGAGCCCTCGATCGGCCTGCACCAGTGCGACAACCGCAAGCTCTTGAACACGCTGCTGGCGATGCGCGACCTCGGAAACACCGTCATCGTCGTCGAGCACGACGAGGAGACGATCCTCGCCGCCGACCACGTCGTGGACCTCGGGCCGGGGGCCGGGGAGCTGGGGGGCGAGGTGGTGGCGGAGGGGACTCCCGCGCAGATCGCTGCGCATCCCCGGTCGCTGACGGGGGCGTTTCTCTCCGGCCGCGAGACGATTCCCGTGCCGGACGGGCGCCGCACGGGGAACGGCAAGGCGATCACGGTGCACGGCGCGATCGAGCACAACCTCAAGGACGTCACGGTCGCCTTTCCGTTGGGAAAGCTGACCTGCGTCACCGGCGTGTCGGGGTCGGGGAAGAGCACGCTCGTGAACGAGATCCTGCACCGCGCCCTCGCCCGAAAGCTTCACGGCGCGCAGGATCTCCCCGGCGCGCACAAGAAGATCACCGGCATCGACCAGATCGACAAGGTCATCGACATCGACCAGTCGCCGATCGGCAGGACGCCGCGCTCCAACCCGGCGACGTACGTCGGCCTGTTCACGCCGATCCGCGACATGTTCGCCCTCGTCCCCGAAGCCCGCGCCCGCGGCTACCAGCCCGGACGCTTCTCGTTCAACGTCCGCGGCGGGCGGTGCGAGGCGTGCGAGGGGGACGGGGTCATCAAGATCGAGATGCACTTCCTTCCGGACGTCTACGTCACCTGCGACACCTGCCTTGCGCGCCGTTACAACCGGGAGACGCTCGAGATCCTCTACAAGGGAAAGTCGATCGCGGACGTTCTCGAGATGACCGTTCATCAGGCCCTCCCGTTCTACGAGGCGGTGCCGGCGATTCGCGAGAAGCTCCAGACGCTGCAGGACGTCGGGTTGGGCTACATCCGTCTCGGGCAGTCCGCGACGACCCTCTCCGGCGGCGAGGCGCAGCGGATCAAGCTCTCGAAGGAGTTGTCCAAGCGCGCGACCGGGCGAACTCTCTACCTTCTCGACGAGCCCACGACGGGCCTTCATTTCGACGACGTCCGTAAGCTCCTCGGAGTGCTTCAGCGCCTCGTCGACGGCGGCAACACGGTCGTCGTCATCGAGCACAACCTCGACGTCGTGAAGTCGGCCGACTGGATCATCGACCTCGGGCCGGAGGGGGGCGACCTCGGCGGCCGCGTCGTCGGGACCGGAACGCCGGAGACGATCGCGCGAATTCCGGAGTCGAACACGGGAGAATACGTCGCGCGGGCGTTGACAGGTGAAGCGCCCGCTTCTAACCTGACTTCAGGTTCACCCCGGAAGTCCGCATCGCGACGCCGGGGGTGAGCCTCCCGGAGTCTTGACCATGTCCAGCGCTCTCAAGGCCAGCCTGGCGGCGAAATCGGCGATCCTCAAGAAGGACATCGAGGCCCTTCTCGCCGCTCACGGGAGCACCGCCTTGGCCGAAGTCACCGTCTCGCAGGCCTACGGCGGGATGCGCGACGTCAAATGCATGGTGACGGAGACCTCGTCGGTCGATCCGCAAGAGGGGATCCGCTATCGAGGGATGACGATTCCGGAGTTGCAGGAGAAGCTGCCCAAGGCCCCGAACGGGACCCAACCCCTCCCCGAGGGCGTGTTCTGGCTGCTGCTGACCGGCGACGTGCCGACGGCGGAGCAAGTTGCCGAGGTCACCGCCGGCTGGCGCGCGGGCGAGACGCTTCCCGACCACGTCCGGCGCACGCTCGACGCCCTACCGCTGGAAACCCACCCGATGACGCAGCTCTCCATCGGCATCCTCGCGATGCAGACGGATTCGGTCTTCGCCCATCGCTACCGCGAGGGGATGCCCAAATCCGCGCATTGGGACGCCATGTACGACGACGTCGTGCTCCTCCTGGGGCGCATGCCGGTCCTCGCCGCGTACATCTACCGGCGTTCGTACAAGGGGGGTCGTCACCTCGCCCCGTCGGCGGACAAGCGCCTCGACTGGTCTGCGAACCTCGCGCACATGCTGGGCTTCGAGGGTGAAGGCTTCCGCGAGATGATGCGCCTGTACATGTCGATCCACGCCGACCACGAGGGAGGCAACGTCAGCGCCCACGCCACGCACCTCGTCGGCTCGGCGCTCGCGGATCCCTACCTGAGCCTCGCTGCGGGGATGAACGGCCTCGCCGGTCCGCTCCACGGCCTTGCCAACCAGGAGAACATGCGGTGGCTGGTGGGCGTGAAGGAGAAGCTGGGCGGCGGCGTTCCCACCAAAGCGCAGCTCGAGACGTTCGTCTGGAACACGCTGAACTCGGGACAGGTCATCCCGGGGTACGGGCACGGCGTGCTCCGCGTCACCGACCCGCGTTATCTGGCGCAGCGCGAGTTTGCGATGCGCTACCTTCCCGACGACGAGAACTTCCAGATCGTGAAGATGCTCTACGAGGTGGTCCCGGACATCCTGATGAAGCAGGGGAAGGCGAAGGACCCTTGGCCGAACGTGGACGCTCAGTCCGGCGTGCTCCTCGTGCACTACGGACTGAACGAGTACGACTTCTTCACCGTCCTGTTCGGCGTGTCGCGGGCGATGGGCGTCCTGGCCTCGCTCATCCTCGACCGCGCCCTGGGCCTCCCGCTCGAGCGTCCGAAGAGCGTCACGACCGATTGGGTCAAGAAGAAGGTCGCGAGCGTGCTGACGCCTTCCTGATCGGGATCGGGGTCAGGTCTCCCATTGAGAAAAGGGGACACTCCCCTTAAAAAGGAGGACACTCCCCTCCTTCCTACAAAGCTCCGCGAATGCCGCAGGGATGAGTGATAGGGGAGTGTCCTCCTTTTTAAGGGGAGTGTCCCCTTTTCTCAATGGGAGACCTGACCCCGATCCCGCTACAGGTGCCCGCCGGACGACTCGCGGTAACGGCCGATCAAGCGCGCGAGCTCCCCGATCGTCGAGGGCGCAGCGCCGCGCTCCCGGTTCTCGGCGCCGATCGCGAATGCGAGGCGCCATTGCGCGAACAGCGTTCGATAGGCGTCGATCAGGCCGTGCGACGGGTCGTAGATCGACGTCGCCTCCGAAGTGACCCCGTTGAGCTCGACGACGCGGAAGACGCCGCGGCGAAAATCCTCGATCGACGGCGACCGCACGTCGTACCTCCCGAAAAAGAAACCGCGAAACGACCGGCTGACGCGATCGATCGCGTCGGTCAGCTCCGGCGTGACGAGCGCTCCACCGTCCTCGAAGTACGCGCCGCGACTGTGCGTGCCCAGCTCGACGAGCTGAACTCCCTCGCCGCCGGGTATCACCTCGCGAAGACGCGCGGCCCGCTCTTCGAGATAGATCGCTGCCATCGGGACAGCGCGCGGGTCGGTAAGGATCAGCTCCTCGAGCGTGCGGCGCCCGTCGCCCACGACCACCGGCATGCGCTTCGTGGTGACCGCGAAGATCCGGCCGCGCTCCTCGGAGGGCTTCCGCGCGTAAAAGACGCCGTGCTCGACCCCTTCCACGTAAGCCTGGGCGAGCACGTCGTACCGCGCGCGGGAGAGGTATTCGTCGACGGCCGCCCAGCTCCGCGCGATCATCACGCCGGAGCCGCGCTGTCCGGTATCGGGCTTGAGAACGATGGGGAACGGGAGCCCGTGCTCGGCGACGAAGCTGCGGAAGTCGTCGCGGCGGGCCGCCTCGTCATGCGATGCCGGGAGGAGCCGCCAAGGCGGCACGACGTCCCCGGCCGCCGCAAGTCCCTTCAGGATCGCCGCCTTGGATTCGTTGATGAATCCGCCCGCTTCGATCGCCGGATTGGCGGCCGTGAACAACGTCAGCCCGCGGTGACGGATGCCGAGCCAGAGCACGTAGAGCGCCACCGGCACGTAGAAGACGGACGGCGGCCAGTACTCCCACCGCACCGTGCGCCTCCACGTCGCGACGAGAAGGCGCCGGCCGCGCCACGAGAACAGTCGTGGAACGATGCGAGCGAAAAGCCACGCGACGATCGCTGCCAGGACCACCGCGGGAACCGCCCAGAGCTGGAAGCGGTGAAACGCCGCGAGGATCGGTGCGCCGACCAACCCGGAGATGCCGACGAGCAGGGGGGTCCAGAGCAGCGCGGCGATCCCGAACCAGAGGGCGAACGTGAGAAACGGCGTGTGCAGCACCCCGGCGGCGACGAACGTCGCGACGCGGGTTCCCGGGAGGAACCGGCTGGCGAGGATGACCGCCGGGCCACGCTCGCGAAACCACGCCGAGGCCCGGGACACCTGTTGTTCCGTCACAATCCACTTCATGGGGGCGCGCGCCAGGACCGCTCGTCCGAAAACGCGGCCCGCGAGGAACGCGTTGAGATCGCCCACGACGATCCCGGTGAGGCAGGCCGCCGTCACCGGGACGAATCCGAGCCGGCCGGTCGCGACGAGAAGCCCCGCGCCGATGCACGTCAGGTCCTCGCTGACGAAGGTCGCCACGGCGACGAAGAGCAGCACGAGAAGCCATGGAAGGCCGGCGAGCTTCGGGAGCGTCCGCGGGTCGAACGGCTTGTTTGCCGCCGCGATGCGCGCGGGATCGGCGGTGTCGCGCGTCGCCGCTTCGCCGCGGTCGACCCGCGTGAGAAACGCGTCGAGAGTCGCCGCGATCCTCGGACCCTCCTCGAAGACCATGAAGTGGCTCTCGGGGGTGACGACGAGCTCGCTCTGCGGGACCAGCCGCGCATGCTCGCGCGCGGCCTGGACCGGCACGAGCGGGTCGCGCCGGCCATGCACGATGAGCATCGGGCCGGGCCAGCGGGAGAGGATCCCGCGCAGCGGCCGCTGATCGGAGTCGTAGAAATTTCGCGCGTAGGGGACTCCCAAGGCGGCATCGTCGAGCGAACCGAAGTGCGGCGTGAGCTCGCGCAGGCCCCACAGCCCGGCGAGCTGCGCGCCGTGCAGCGCGTGGTTCAGGTTGTAGTCCCCCAGCAGTTCCATCTCCTGAACACCGATCGCCGAGAGCATCGTGATCGAGCGCACCCGCCGCGGTGCCAGGTCGCCCATGGAGAGCGCGACGCCGCCGCCCATGCTGAACCCCACGACGTGGGCGTCGTCGATCCCGAGGCCGTCGAGCAGCTCGAGCACGTAGCGGGCGTGCGCTCGAAACGAGTAGTCCGGGATCTCCCGCTCGGAGGCGCCGAATCCCGGGAGGTCGGGGACGATCACCCGATGGTGTTTCGCCAGGTCCGGGACGACGGTCGCAAAATCGTGCTTGCCGCCGGGGCTGCCGTGCAGGAGGACGACCACGGGCTCCCGGGAATCCTCCCAGGCGCCGGCGCGTTCATAGGCGAGCAGGATCGTGCGCTCGAGGATCCGGTCGCCGGCCACGGCCTTGACTTGCGCGAACGAATCGTCGGGAGAGAAGGACGTCTGGGCGGGACGGGCATGCCGGACCACGCACGATATCGCGACCAGGACCAGGTAGATTGCCCCGAGCACGCGGGCAAATTTTCGCACGGGGCGCACGGGACGGGAGTCTAACAGCGGTCGCCTTGCTGCTACCGTAGCGAGCGAAGGAGCGGACACCTATGGGCAACGACTATGCGGACCGCAACGTCGTCGTGACCGGCGCCACGGGCGGCCTGGGCGAGGCCGTCGTGCGGGACTTGGTGCGCGCGGGCGCGACGGTCCACGTCCCCGTGCGGCATCCCGACAAGGCACGCGCGCTGTATGCCGGAATGGACCGCGTCCGCGTCGCCGCCGTCGCGGATCTGGGCGACGAAGCCGCCGTCGGCGCGTATTACGCGGGGCTTCCCCCGATCTGGGCATCGATCCACTGCGCCGGCGGTTTCACGATGTCGCGGATCGACGAGACTCCGCTTTCGGAGCTGAGGAAGATGCTCGACATGAACGCCGTTTCCGCGTTCCTCTGCTGCCGCGAGGCGGTCAAAGCCATGAGGGGGCGCGGTGGGAGGATCGTCAACGTCGCGGCGCAGCCCGGCGTCGAGCCCAGGCGCGGCGGCGGGATGGCCGCCTACGCGGCCAGCAAGGCCGCGGTCGCGGCGATCACGCTGGCCCTCGCCGAGGAGGTCGCGGGGGAGGGGATCTGGGTGAACGCCGTCGTCCCCTCGATCATGGACACCGAGGCCAACCGCAGCGCGATGCCGAACGCCGAGCACGCGAAATGGCCGAAGCTTCCCGACGTCGCAGCGACGATCGTGTTTCTCGCGTCGCCGCAGAATGCCGTGACGCGAGCCGCTCTGGTGCCGGTCTACGGGCGTACGTAGGGGACATTCCGCTTGCCCCCTCACTATTCTTGGATCTCGAGCATCAGTTCCTTGCCCTGGTTGCGCCGACCCGGCCCGGCGTGCTCGTGCTCGAGCTGCTCGATCCTAGAAAGCGCAGACTACGGCGAGCGAAAACGTATCGCCCTTCGCGATGTTCTTTCCGTAGACGATCGGGGCCCAGCTCGTCTCGCCGGACCATCGACTCGAGAACTGTTTCCCGAGCGTGAGCTCCGCCCTGCGCAGCTCGGAGGCGAGCTGCGCCAGAGGATTCCCGAACACGTCGCGGACTTCGTCCGGGTTCTCGACGCTCCCTGATCTCGTCCAGCTTCAGACGTCCGTAGAAGGTCCTCGTGAACGACCCGCCGATTTCCGCAAGGAAGCGCCACTCGTCCGACGGGGTCTCGGAGCGGTAACGATACGCCGTCTAGCTGCCGAAGTAGATGCGTCCCCGGAGCACGGAGGTCCCGGCGAGCGAGCGCGTCTCGCCATCCCTCTGGTCGTTTTCAAGCGGGAGGCGGTCGGCGAGCATCGACGCCTTTCCGTCCGATGTGTTCAACCACGTTGAACTCTCGATGGCCGGCGAGCGTCCGGCCGCGGAAGCGGCGAAGATCGCCAGAAGATCCGAGACCAACGACAGACGGCCTATCCCGCCCATCGGCTGCTCATGTCCGTATTCGCGGTCTCAAGAGAGCTTCCGGCGGAGATGGCAGGCCGCGAAGCCGCCCTTCTCGACATACTGCTGGTGGTATTCCCCTGCTTTCGTGAACTTGAACGCCGCCTGAATCTCGGTGACGATCGGCGCGGACAGCTCCGGCGGGGTGCCACGGGGAATCCTCCACGGAGGGAAGGGACCGTACACGGCAACTACGAGCAGCCGTCCTCAGAACGACGGCTCCGCTCTCTCAGGCCGGACGAGAGTGTTACTCTCCGCCATGCTCTTGCCGCTCCTCATGGTCGCGCTCGTTGCGTTTGTGAACGGCGCCAACGACAACTTCAAAGGCGTCGCCTCGTTATGGGGGAGCCGGACCTTGGGTTACAGGGCCGCGCTCGCGTGGGCGACGGCGACCGTGCTCGCCGGATCGATCGCGTCTTTGTTCTTGGCCACGACTTTGGCGGTGCGCTTCACGGGGAAGGGACTTGTCCCCGATGCGCTCGTCGGGCAGCCGCTCCTTCTGACCTCGGTGGGGATCGCGGCCGGCGTCACCGTCCTGCTCGCGAGCCGGTTCGGCTTTCCGATCTCGACGACGCATGCCCTGCTGGGGGGGTTGATTGGGGCCGGGATCGGCGACGCCGGTCTCGCGGCGATCCGATTTAGGGCGCTTGGGAAGACGTTTCTCCTCCCGTTGCTTCTCAGCCCCCTGCTCGCTGGCGCCGCCGCCGCGCTCGTCTACGCACCCATTCGGGCCTGGCGCAAGAAAGCGGCTCTCGACGAGGACTCCTGTCTCTGCGTTGGCGAGAGCCCAGTTGCGTTGGCGGGAGAGGCTGCGATCACGATGCAGTCGGTGGGGATTCCCGTCGTGCAGATCGGCCGGTCCGACGCATGCGCGGCCGCGGGAATGCCCGAGGCCGGCACGATCCGCATTCGATCGGCGCTCGATGCCTTCCACCTGATGGCGTCGGGTTGCGTGGGATTCTTCCGCGGCATGAACGACACGCCGAAGATCGCCGCGCTTCTCGTCGTCGCACCGATGATCGGGGGACCGCGCGGCGTCGCGTTGGTTGCCGCGGTGATGGCGATCGGCGGACTCGCCGGCTCTCGGCGCGTCGCGGACACCCTCTCGTGGAACATCACGGAGCTGAACGCGGGGCAGGCGACCGTCGCCGCCACCGTGACGGCAGGCCTCGTCGCTGCGGCGTCCTCGCTCGGCCTCCCCGTCTCGACGACCCACGTGGCGTGCGGCGCGCTGTTCGGGATCGGCTCCTTGTCTGGGACTGCGCGCTGGGGCACGATCCGAGCGATTCTCCTGGCCTGGTGCGTGACCCTACCGGTCGCGGCGCTTCTCGGCTACGCAGCAGCGTCGATCCTTCGCTGATCGCCCGGAGGCGCCGATGAGCTACCTCGAGACTACAAAGGACTTCGACGCCTTCACTGTAGGGGACCAAAGATTCTTCGGATCTCGTTCACCGCACCCGAGCCACTCATCCAGAAGCACTGGTGATACGGCGTGACGGGTCCTCATCGCGGGTCCGCGCGGAGGCGTCGTCCTTCGGAGTCGCCCTGGGCTCACGAGAGGCCAGGCGGGCGTGCGCATCTAGCGAAAGGTGGCGATCGTTGAAAGTGGTTTCCGATTCAGGTCGGGGACCCGAACGCCGGATGCGGGGTACCCGGCCACCACCATCATGACGGGGCGCTCGTTCGGAGGGCGCTCCAGGATCTGATTCAGAAAGCCCATCGGGTTCGGAGTGTGAGTGAGGGTGGCGAGACCGGCGTGATGGAGGGCGGCCAGCAAGAAGCCGGTAGCGATCCCGACCGATTCCATGACGTAGTAGTGCGCGTGCCGTGCGCCGTCGCGTCCCAGGCTATATCGCTCCGCGAATACTGCAATCAGGTAGGGGGCGGTATCCAGGTACGGCTTAAAGGCATCGGTGCCGAGGGGGGCAAGAGCCGCAAGCCACTCCGCTGGGGCTGTCGCGTAGAACTTCGCCTCCGCAACTTCAGCCGCGTCCCGGATTGCCCGCTTTATGGCGGAGTCGCTAACAACCACAAAATGCCATGGTTGCCGATGGGCCC
>JAYUCM010000201.1:0-25954 GCA_043740355.1 Acidobacteriota bacterium
CCGCTGGCGACCAACGCGACCCAGAGCGACGCCGATGCCGACTCGGTAGGCGACGTGTGCGACAACTGCCCGAGCCTTGCGAACGTCGATCAGGCCGACTTGGATGGGGACCTGATCGGAGACGCGTGCGACCCCGATATCGATGGTGACGGTGTCCCAAATGCCCAGGATTGCAGCCCGGTCGATGCATCGGTCTCGGCGCCCTCCGGCGAGGTCGCCGGAGTCGTCTTGGCCAAAGGAGCGGCGACGACCGTGTCATGGACGACCCTGCCGGCGGACACGCTGGTCTATGACGTGAGCGGGGGCGCCTTGGCCCTCCTTCGATCGGCGGGATCGTCGGCGGATGCGTCCTGCCTGCAAGACCACTTGACGTCGTCCTCCTGGAACGACCCGCGCCCCGATCCGGCGGAAGAAGAAGGCTACTACTACCTGATTCGCGGGCGGAACCCCTGCGGCGCGGGAACCTACGGCGTCGCCACGGGCGGAGCCCTGCGCGTGCCCGGGACACCGTGTCCGTAGGTCAACGCCCGACCTCGCTCGCGCCGAACTGCTGCTCGTAGAGCTTCGTGTAGAGGCCTCCTCGCGAGAGCAGCTCCTCGTGAACGCCGCGCTCCACGATGCGGCCGCGATCCATCACAAGAATGGCGTCGGCGCGGAGGATCGTGCTGAGGCGGTGGGCGATGACGAGGCTGGTCCTCCCCGCGAGGAGGGGCTCCAGGGCCTGCTGGATCAGCGCCTCCGAACGCGAGTCGAGCGACGATGTCGCTTCGTCGAGGATCAGGAGTCTCGGATCGCGCAGGACGACGCGTGCAAGCGCGAGACGCTGCTTCTCGCCGCCCGAGAGCTTGTAGCCGCGCTCCCCGACAACCGTCGAGAGACCGGACGGCAGCTTCTCGATCACGTCTTGAATCTGCGCCATCCGGCACGCCGCCTCGATCTCCGCGCGTGTGGCGTCGGCCTTCGCGTACCGGAGGTTCTCCTCGACCGTCGCGTGGAAGAGTGTCGTTTCCTGCGTGACCTTGGCCGTGCAGCGCGAAAGATCCTGGAAGGCCAGCTCGCGCAGGTCGATCCCGTCCAAAGTCACGCGGCCGCGCGCCGGGTCGTAGAGCCGGGAGGCCAGGTACGTGAGCGTCGTCTTCCCGGCCCCGCTCGGACCGACGAGCGCGACCATCTGCCCGGGAAGGGCCTCGAACGAGATGTCTTCGAGGGTGAAGCGCCCCTCCTCGTATCCCATCCAGACGTTCTCGAACCGCAGCTCGCCTCGGGGGTTTGTGAGCGGGAGGGGATGCGCGGGCTCGGCCACTTCGACGGGCAGATCGAGGTACTCGAAGATCCTGCGAAAGAGCGATACGGCGCTCATGACGTCCACATGCGCGTTGACCAGCGCCGAAGCCGGCATGTACAGCCGTCCCAGGTAGGCCACGAACGCGACCATGGTCCCCAAGGTGATGCGTCCCGCGATCACCGCGTGGCCCCCGGCCAGGTAGATCAGCGCGGGCCCGATGCTCCCGAACATGAGGAGCCACATCAGAAACCACCGCCCGGCCATGTTCTGCTGGGTCTGAAGATCGCGTACCGCCGCCGCCTTCTCCCGGAACCGCCCCCGCTCGTGAGCCTGTGCGCCGAACAGCCGCGTCAGCAGGAATCCGGTGACCGAAAGGGTCTCCTGGATGTGGGACGTCAGCTCGGAGAGCCGCTCCTGCGTCTTTCCCGAAATGCGGCTGCGCAACTGCCCGACGCGGCGGGTCGGGAGAATGAAGAGAGGAAGCACGGCGACGGCGATGAGCGCGAGCCGCCAGTCCATCCGGAAGATCACGACGAGGGTCGTGACGACGACGAGGCCGTTCGACGCCAAGGATACGAGCGTCCCGCTGACGACCCCCTGGACGCCGCCGACGTCATTCTGGATGCGCGAGAGGATCTCGCCCGACTTGATGTTGGTGAAGAACCGGAGCGATTGCCGGAGCATCTTCCCGTACATGTCGTCGCGCAGGCCGAACATCACGTCCTGGCTCATCACGGTGACGAGGTAGTTCTGCCACACACCGATCAGGCCGCCCACGAGCGGAATGCCGATCATCCCCGCGACCAGCCAATTCAGGAGAGCGCCGTCGCCGCGAGGGATGGCACGGTCGATGACCTCGCGCACCAGGAGCGGCGGGATGAGCCCGGCCGACGACGTCAGGACGATGCAGGCCAGGATCAGCGCCGACGGACGCCATGCCGGCAACAGATAGCGGGCGATGCGCGCGAAATCGACGCGGGTCGCCTTGATGTCCTTCGGTGCTTCCTGGTAATTGAAATGGAACATGCTCATGGGTCTTGCGACTCGGTGGCCGCGAAGAAGGTAGGCCAGGGTCGTTGCCGGGCGCAAATCCCGGGTACCATGGCGCATGGCTCATCGATCGTTCTTCTGTGCCTTCGCGGCGGCGATCAGCTTCGCCGGCGATCTGGAGTTGGCGCATCAATGACAACGACGGCACCGGCGTCGATCCTGTTTTCGATGCTCGTCGTTGCCGGTGCGGGATGCGCTGTCCGGACAGGCGCAACGCCCACGGAAATGACGCCCGTGGCCGTTCCTCGGAGCACGCCACCCGCGGCGCCGAGCCAACCGGCCACGAACGAGCGGGCCGTCGCCGGGACCGAGAGCGAGACCTCCCCCGCGCCGCCGGCCACGACGGGCACCGCGGGAACGACGACGCCCCCGGCCGAAGCGACCGACGCACCGGCCCCAACCTCTGCGGCGTACGTCTTCACGCCTGAGCAGACGGTCGCCGCACGTCCTTCGTCCGCGCGGCCCGGAAGCGCGCCGCCCGGACCGCCGGTCTCAGAAGGACGCGATGCGGCGCCGCGAGAACCGCGGGACGAAAGGCCGGGAGCGCCTCCGGGGGAGCTGCGACTCGTCGTGGTCGCCCCGGTCCGGGTGATCGCGGCAGGCACGATCATCTCCGTGGACGTCATGGCGTCGTCGAGCAGCGCGGTCGTCGACGCCCCGCTGCACCTGACGTTCGACCCGAACGTTTTGGAGTTCGTCGACGGGGCGCCGGGCGACTTCCTGACCCAGGGCGGGAGCAGCATCGTCTTCCTCGCGGATGGATCGAGCCGTCCGGGCGACGTGGCGGTCGCGGCGGGGCGGGTCGAGCGCGAGCACGGGGCGAGCGGCGCCGGCTTGCTCTGCCGCGTCCGCTTCCGCGGCGTCGGCGCCGGGACGACCCCGGTCCTCGTGGGAGACGCCAAGGTCTGGGGCACCCGCGGCGAAGCGCTGACGGTGCTCGCCGACGGAACGAACGTCGTGGTTCGCTGAGCGCGTCGTCAGGCTTTCGCGTACCCGATGGCCCCACCGATTCTTCTCAGCTGTCAGAGCATCGCCAAGTCGTTCGGCGTGCGTCCCCTGTTCGAAGGGCTCACGTTCGCGGTCCACGAGGGCGATCACATCGGCCTCGTCGGACCGAACGGCGCCGGAAAGTCGACGCTCCTCAAGATCCTCGCCGGAGTCGATGGCCCCGACACGGGAATCTGCACGCGACGGAAGAACTTGCGGGTCGGCTACGTGCCGCAGCACCCGACGTTCCGATCGGGGCTGACCGTCGGGGAGATCGTCGCGGAATCGATCGTCGAAGCCTCGTCGCTCGACCCCCACGAAAGGGACCAGCGTGTGGCCGTCGTCCTCGGAAGGACCGGCTTTCTCGATCCCGGGGACGCCGCCGACACGCTCTCCGGCGGCTGGCGCACGCGGCTCGCGATCGCGCGGGCCCTCGTGGGGGACCCCGAGCTCCTCCTTCTCGATGAGCCGACGAACCACCTCGACCTCGAGTCGAGGCTCTGGCTCGAGTCGCTCCTCGCCGCCGAAGCGGGAGCGTTCGTGGTCGTGAGCCACGACCGGTACTTCCTGCAAAACGTCGGGCGCCGGATGTTCGAGATCGATCGCGTCTATGCCGAGGGTCTGATCGCCGTCGACGGCTCGTACGCGGATCTGCTCGAAAAGCGCGACGAGATCCTCTCCAACCAGCAAAGCTATGAAGAATCGCTCGGGAACCGCGTGCGTCAGGAGATCGCGTGGCTCCGCCGGGGCGCCAAGGCGCGCACCCGGAAGTCCAAGGCCCGGATCGATGCCGCCCACCGGGGAATCGACGAGCTGAAGGAGAGCCGCGCCCGGAGCGTCGTGGAATCCGCCGGTATCGAGCTTGCGGCAACGGGAAGGCGAACGAAGCGGCTCTGGCACGGCGAAGGCCTCGCGAAGGGTTTCGGTCCCTTCACCGCCGTCGACGGGCTCGATCTGCTTCTGACTCCCGGGGTGCGCCTGGGTGTGGTCGGCCCGAACGGATCCGGCAAGACGACGCTGCTTCGGATGATCGTGGGTGAGCTGCCGCAAGACGCCGGCACGATCCGCCGCGCCGAATCGCTTCGCGTCGTGTACTTCGACCAGAGCCGGGCGACGCTCGACCCCGCGCTTACGCTCAAGCGCGCGCTCGCCCCCGACGGGGATACCGTCGTCTATCGCGACAGCAGTGTCCACGTCGCGTCCTGGGCCAAGCGATTCTTGTTCCGCCCCGAGCAGCTCGAAACGCCGGTGTCCCGTTTGTCCGGCGGCGAGCGGGCCCGGATCGTGCTCGCGCGCCTGATGCTCCAACCTGCCGACCTGCTCGTTCTCGACGAACCGACCAACGACCTCGACATCCCGACGCTCGAAGTCCTCGAGGAGTCCCTCCTCGGTTTTCCAGGCGCTCTCGTCCTCGTGACGCATGACCGGCACCTGATCGATCGCGTCTCGACGACGATTCTCGCCCTCGACGGAAAGGGTGGAGCCGAAAGGTTCGCCGACTACGATCAGTGGGACGCCAACAGAGCCGAGCCGGCTGCGTCAAGCAAAGCGACCGGCCGGACGGGAACCGCCAAGAGGCCGGTGCCCGCGAGGAACAAGAAGCTGTCGTACAACGACCAGCGCGAATGGGACGGAATGGAGCAAGCCGTTCTCGCGGCCGAGGAGCGTCTCGAGGAGGCGCGATCGCGCGCGGAGGATCCGTCGATCGCCAGCGACGCCGCGGCGCTCCAGCTTCGTCTTGTCAAGCTGGAGGCGGCGCAACGCGAGGCGGACCGGCTCTACGCGAGGTGGGCGCAGCTGGAAGCCAAGAGGAAGTGAGGGCGCCGACCCCCGGCGCCCGTGGGAGTGCCCACGGTCGGCCACGAGTTTCGATCGGATACACGCCGGGTGCAAAGCGAAATGTTATTCTCGTGCGACGTCACGGAGGGGAGCCCGCTCATGAATGGATCGGGACGATCTGCCATGGTCGCGCTGCTGATCGCTTCGGCGGTGCTCGGTTGCGCGCCCAGGCCCGCCGGTGCGCCGGCTGGCGGCATCATCGCGCTGCCGTTTATCGAGAACGATTTCTCGCAGGCCCTCGCCAAGGCGCGCGACACCGGCCTGCCGCTGTTCGTCGAGGTCTGGGCCCCGTGGTGACACTCCTGCCGCTTCATGCGCGCGACCGTCCTGACGGACGCGACGCTTAGGAAGCACGCCGGGCGGTTCGTCTGGCTCTCGATCGACACCGAGGACGGCAAGAACGCGGCCTTCCTCGATCGCTACCCGTGGGAAGCCGTGCCGATGTTCGAGGTACTCGACGGGAAGACCGGAAACGTCGTCTACAGCTGGATCGGGGCGGTCGGCGCTCCGGAGCTCGAGCGGCGCTTCGACGAGGCCGAGGGCGCGCTCCGCAGGACGGACGGCGCTGTGGCCGCGATCCCGTCGAGTCCGGACGGAATCGTGCTCGCCCTGTCACTCGCCGGGAAGAACGACGAGTGCGCGCGGCGCGCCCTCGAGCTCCTGCCGGCCCTTCCACGCGCGGCCGTGAAGGCCAACGTCGCCTCGACGGGTCTCGATTGCGCGCTCGCGGTGGCGGAGGACGCGCCGTGGCGCGCGCCGGCCCTAGCAACGCTCGAATCGGCCGTTCGGGAAGCCGTGGGTTATGACGGACTCCTCGACGACGACCGTTCCGGCCTCCACAGCGCACTCGTCGATGCGCGCAAGCGGCAGCAAGACGAGGCCGGGGCGAAGGCCGCAGCAGCGACGTGGCTCGATTGGCTCGACGCGCAGGCGCGGACCGCCGCGAGCGTCGAAGCCCGGGCGGCGCTCGATGGCTACCGCGTGAGCGCGGCGCTCAGCGCGGGAACGCCGGAGCGCATGGTTGCCGCGATTGAACGTTCCGAGCGCGAGCTTCCGAACGACTACAACCCGCCCGCGCGGCTCGCGCTCCTGTTCCGCGAGATGGGGCGCTACGACGAGGCGATCGCCGCTTCCGACCGGGCGCTCTCGAAAGTCTACGGTCCGCGCAAGCTCACGCTCCTCGACGCGCGCGCGACGATCCTCGAGAAGAAGGGGGACCCGGCGGCTGCCAAGGCGACCCTCGAGCAAGCGCTCGCCTACGCCTCGACCCTCGCGAAGTCCCAGCGGCCCAAAGGAATGATCGCGCGGATCGAAAAGCGCCTTGGACAAGTCGGACGGGCGGACTAAGATCCCGCCAGTGAGAGAATCGCTCCTGGGCCCCGCCGGCCTCGCGCTCGCTGCGGTGCTCGTTCTTTGCGTCGTGGCGCCGCCGGAGATCCGTGGATCCGGTTTGGCAGCGACGGCGTTCTTCGTCTGCGTCGCCGTCGTGGCCGCCTCTGCTACCGCCGCCGCATCGCCCGCATCCCGATGGGTCTTCGCGATGGTTCCGCTCGGGCTCGTCGCGATCCGCACCGCGATCGCGCCTGGGGAGGCGGTGGAGCCGGCGGTGTGCATGCTCCTCGCCGCGTTCGCCGGGATCAGCGCCGCGCACGCGGCCGAGCACGACGAGTTCTTCGCCTGGTTGTTCGGGGCGCTCGCGGCGTACGCGGGCGGTCGCGCGCTCTTCGCGGGGTATTCGGGGCTGAAGCCCTCCGGGGCCGCCGCGCTCTCAGGGTTTCTCATCATGACGCTGCCCGCGGTGGCCGCGTGGGCGCTCGGGAAGCGAGGACGCACCCGTGCCCTCGGTCTCGCCGCCGGCGCGCTCGGAGCGGGGGGCCTCGTCGCGACGCGTTCGGTGCCGGCTATCGCGGCGCTGGCCGCCGCGCTCGCGCTCGCTGGACTTCGTGGACGCGTGGTGCCGCGCACGCTCGCCGTCGGGACGGCGGCGTTCGGTCTCGCCGTCCTCGGCGTGGGGATCGCTCGGCCCGACGCCAACGTCCGGGCCGCGCTCGAGATCGCCCGCGATCACCCGCTCGCCGGCGTCGGCCCCGGCGGGTTCGCCGAGGCTTTTCCTCAGTACCGGAGCAGCGGGGACGACGAATCGCGCCACGCCAACGACCTTCCTGCCGAGCTCGCAGCGGAGTGGGGCGTACCCGTGGGCCTCGCGCTGTCCGCCGTCTTCTTCTGGCTCTTCGTGGGTCCGGTCGTCCGCCGCGAGAACGATGCGTTCACGCTGAGCTCCGGGTTGAAGGTCGGCGTGGCCGCGTTCGCCCTCCACAACCTCGCGGGGCTCACGGCGTTCCTTCCCTCCCTGCTCGTCTGCGCGGCGGTGTGCCGCGGGCTCCTCGCGCGACGCGTCGCTCGCGATCGAGCGGTCCCGGCCGAACGAGCGGCGTGGGTAGCGATCGCGCTCGCGCTTGCGGTCGTGGCGGCGGGATCGGGACTGGCGCGGGACGCGCTGTCCGACGCCCGCGATAAGGCCGCCTCCGGCGATCACGCGGCGGCGCTCCGCCTCGCGCTCCTAGCGTCGGCCCTTGCGCCGTGGGACGCCGATCCGCCGCTGTTCGCCTGTGGCCGCCGGATGGCGGCAGGATCGAGCGTGACCGCCGCGCTCGAAGATGCCGAGCGAGCCGTCGAACGCGCTCCCTCGCGGGCCTCCGCCCGATCGGTGCGCGCACGAGCCCGGTCCGCGGCGGGGGACTCAACCGGCGCCTACGCCGACCTGGTCGAGGCCTCGAGGCTCGATCCGCTGCGCGCCGAATACGCCTCGCAGCGGGATGCACTGGCCGCTGCGCTCGTAAGGGCCGGCGAGGCCGCGCCTCGATGAGCGCGGCCGTGCGCGCGTTTTTCGTCGTCGCCGTCGTCGCCGTCGCGACCTTGGGAGAGGGTGGCGCGGCGGCTTCGAGCCTCCTCGTCCAGCACCTTCTCTTGGCGGCGGCGTGCCTGGTGTTCGCCGTCGCATTCCCGGCTGCGGCGTATGCGCCTTCGCGCGGGCCGTCGGCAGCCTGGCTCTCGTTCGCCGTCCTCGCCGCCGCAGGCGCCGTCGTCGCGCCGTACGCCTACGCCGCATGGCTGGTTCTCGTCGAGATCGTTGGGTTCGGAACGCTCGTCTGGCTCGCCGCCGGCGATCCTCCCGCGCTGTTCCCGGTCCTCCCGCCGGCCGTGGCGGCCCTCGCGTCGGCGCATGGGCTCGCCGCGGTGGTTCAAAAGCTCTCCGGGAGTCCGAGGCCGGCTTCGACGTTCCTGAATCCGAATCACCTCGCCGCCTGGCTCGCGGCGGCCGCGCTGTTCCTTGCCGGATCGATCTCCTCGGAGAGTGCCCCGATGCGCGTGCGTCGCGTCTACGGCGTGGCCGCGGCCTTGGCGCTCGCAGGGATCTTCGTGACGGGTTCGCGCGGTGCTGCCGTCGGGCTAGCGGCAGGAGTCGGGGCGCTGTTCGCCGTCACGTGGGGCGGACTCTCCTCGAAGGCGCGCCGCTTTATGCTCGCGGGCGCCGCGTTGGTCGTCTTCGGGGCGGCCGCCGGCGTGGCGGTTCGGTTCCGCGGCGACCACGATCCCTATCGGTTCCACCGGACCAGCATCTGGGCGGCATCGCTCGGCGCCGCCGTGAAGTCTCCGCTTTTGGGCCTGAGGCCCGGCCAGTTCGCGTCGGCAGCGCCCAACTTGAACTTTCCGCTCGACAATGCGCCGCTCCGCTTCGAGCGCTCCTTCACCACGCCCCACTCGGACGTCCTCCGCACGGTGTGCGAGTTCGGATTTCCGGCCGCGCTCTGCGCCGTGGCGGCGTTGCTGCTTTCGGCCTTGGAGCTTTTCCGCCGTCGCGGCGAGCTCTCGGACGGCGAGCGCGGCGCCCTTGCGGCGCTCAGCTGCCTCGCGGCCCAAGCCTGCGTCGACGATCTGACGACCCGACCGGCAATCGCGCTGACAGGCGCGGTGTTCGCGGGACTGCTTATCTCACGGCGTCGCCCTCTTGCTCCGGCTCCCCACGCGCGGGTCAAAGCAGCAGCGGTCGCGGTCCTCGTCGTGCTGATGCTCGGGGTGGGGGAGATTGCCGGGTTCGCCTCGTGGAATGCGGTGCGAGTTCTTCCCCGCGGACGGCTCGACCCGCAGCGATTCGATCGTTTGCGCAGCTCTCTCGCGTGGAATCCGATGCAGGCCGACGGGTGGAGACGCCTGGCCGAGCACTTCGTCGGCGACGGGCGAACCTGGTTGGTCTCGGATTACGCGGCCGCGCGCGAGGCCGCAGAGCATGCGCGCCGGCTGCAACCCGCCGACGCGTACGTCATCCGGGCCGCGGCGCGGATCGAGGCGATGGCGAGTCTGACGATTCTGCCGTTCCAGGCGACGCGTGAACGGGCCGCACATCTGTACGACGATGCCCTCCTCCTCGCCCGAACCGACGCGACGATACCGCTCGAAGCCGCGAAGTTCCTCTTGCAGGCGGGAGACGCGGCCGGCGCGCGGCGCGCGGCGTTGCGGGCTCTGGACGTCGAGCCGCGGGCGGCGACGCCGCGCCTCGCGCTCGCCCAGGCGATCTTGAGCCAGGAGGGCGCGGCAGGGGCCGCGCAGGCGCGAAGCCTGCTCGACGAGGCGCTCTCGCTGGCGCCGCGCGCCGGCGAAGTCCCCACCTCGACCTACGACGCCGCGCTTCGAGCCGTCGACCCCAAGCTCGTCGAGGCGCTCGGTCGAGTCCTCGACCGGTCCCCGGCACCGTGAGGACACGATGAAGGATGCGATCGGGCGCCGACTCGGCACGGGGCTCCTCGGCGCCTTGTGGACCGTCGGGGCCGGCGCCGCATCGGTCCGCGTCGCCGCAGCGGTCAAGGACCTGGTCGTCGCGCACCGGTTCGGGACCGGGGACGCGGTCGAGTCGTTCCTGATGGCCTTCGTCCTCCCGATCTTCCTCGCCGGATCGTTCCGGAGCGCGTTCCTCGCCGCCTTTGTGCCCCGTTACTTGCAGGCGGAGGCGCGACGCGGTCCGGAGGCGGCGCGCGAGGCCTTTCGCCGCGCCGTGGCGGTCCAACTCGTCGTGTTGGCCGTGCTGACGGCAGGGCTCGCGCTCGCCGCGGGACCGATCGTCGCCGTGCTCGGCCGAGCGTTTGCAGCGGACAAGCGCGAGTTGACCCGGCACTTCGTCGTTCTGCTCGCGCCCTTCGTCATCCTCGACGGCACCGCCGGGATGTTCACGGCGACGCTTTACGCCCGCCGGCGCTACGCGGGTGCGGCGCTCGTGTCCGCGCTCCCTCCGGTCGTCACGCTCGCCGCCGTGTTGGTCCTCCCCGCCGCCTGGGGGGCGGGCGTGCTCGTCGTGGGAGTTCTCGCGGGGGCCGCCTTTGAGGCCGCGGTTTCGGGAGCGCTCATCTTGCGCGGAGGATTGGGCGGCGCACCCTCGTTCGCGCGGCTCGGGCCCGAAGAGCTCGCCCTTCTGCGCGGGTTCGCGCTGCTGCTCGTCGGCGGAACCCTCATGTCGGCCAACACGGTCGTGGATCAGGCGATGGCGACGGCCGCCGGCGACGGGAGCGTGGCATCGCTGAGCTACGGCGTGAAAATCCCGGCGGCGGTTCTCGGTCTCGTCGGCGTCGCGCTCACGGCGACGACGCTCCCGCACTACGCGACGTTCGTCGCGGTCGGCCGCTTCCGCGAGATGGGGGCGTCGCTTCGCAAACACGCCGTCTTGTTGGCGGCCGCCGGCATCGTCATCGCGGTGCCGCTCGCTCTTTTCTCCCGTCCGTTGGTCCACCTCCTGTTCGAGCATGGGTCGTTCGGCCCCGCGGACACCGCCCGGGTCGCGAGGGTCCAAGCTTTTTACGCGTTCCAGATTCCCGGCTTCCTCGTGGGCATGGTGGCGGCGCGCTGCCTCAACGCGCTCGGACGGGATCGTGTCATCCTTGCCGTCTCCGGCCTGAACTTCGTGCTCAACGTCGCGGGGAACTGGATGCTCTTGCGCTTTCTCGGCGTGCCCGGGATCGCCCTGTCGACCGCGGTCGTTTACACGGTGTCGGCGGCGCTCCTCCTGCTCCTTAGCCGCCGCGCGGTGCGGCAGGAAGCGCTGCGGGCTCAGAAGCCCTGAGCGTCTCGCCAGGCCTGGAGCACGAGAACGTCCCACAGGTAGTAATGCCAATTGCGCCGCCCGCTCAGGTGCTCGCTCCACTTCTCCCGGATGGGGCCGGGATCGAGGAGCCCGTCGCGTCCGAGTCGCGACGCGGAGAGCAGGTCTTCGGCCCAGCTCTTGAGCGGCCCGCGAAGCCACCGATCGATCGGCAGCCCGAAACCCATCTTCGGGCGGTCCACGAGCTCCTTCGGGAGGTGGCGATACAGAACCTGGCGCAGCGCCCACTTGGTCCCGCCGCCTCTGAGCTTCAATGACAGCGGCAGGCGCCAAGCAAACTCGACGACGCGATGGTCGAGAATCGGCACGCGCGCTTCCAGCCCCACGCTCATGCTCGTCCGGTCCACCTTCACGAGGACGTCGTCGGGGAGGTAGGCCAGCGTGTCGTCGAACATCAACGGGTGGACGGCGTCGCGGAACCCCGCGGGGCGATCGGCACGATCGGCGAGGCGCGGCCGCTCGGCGGAGCCGGCCACGAGACGCTCCGGATCTTTCCAGTGCGACAGGAGGTGCAGGTAGAGGGCGTGCTCGTCGGGAAGCTCCAGAAGGTCCGCTACTTTTCGGAGCTTGTCGCCTGCGGCGCCGCCGCTTCCGTAACGGCGGAGCCATGGATCGGCGAACGCGAAGAGGCGGTTGGCCGCGCCGACCGGAACGGCGCCAAGGACCGCGGCGAGACTCTTCCGGGCGCCGCGCGGCAATCGGCCGAGGGAACGCCTCAGGTCCTCGAAGAGGGTGTAGCGCTTGTACCCCGCGAAAAGCTCATCGCCTCCGTCTCCGGACAGGCTCACCGTGACGTGCGCCCGCGCGAGCTCGCTAACCAGAAGCGTGGGCACTTGCGACGAGTCGGCAAACGGCTCGTCGAAGAGCGCGGCGATCCGCGGCACCGCGGCGAACGTCTCCCCGGCGGTCACGACGCGCTCGGTGTGCTCGGTCCCGAGCCGTGCGGCGATAGCGCGCGCGAAGGGCGACTCGTCGTACTCCTTTTCCTCGAAGCCGATCGTGAACGTACGCACCCGTCCCGTAGCCTGCGCTTGCATCAGCGCGACGACGAGCGACGAGTCGATGCCGCCCGACAGAAAGGCGCCGAGGGGAACGTCGGCGATCATGCGCAGCGCCACCGACTCCGTGAGGCGGCGCTCGAGCTCGTCGACCGCCTCGCGCTCGTCCCCTTCGAACGGATGGGCAAGCCCCTCGCTCGCGGCGCCGGAGAGCGTCCAGTAGGGGACGAGCCGTCCCTCGCCGCCGGGCGGCGCAGCCGACAGATCGAACGTGCGGATGCAGCCGGGCTCGAGCTTCCGGAACCCCTCGAAGATGGCGTGCGGGGCCGGCACGTAGCTGAAGCGGAGGAAGCTGGCCACGGCACCCCGGTCGAGGCTCGCCGTGAACGACGGGTGGCGCCTCAATGCCGTCAGCTCGGAGCCGAACAGGAGCGCTCCCCGCGACCAGCCCCAGTAGACGGGCTTGATCCCTATCCGGTCGCGCACGAGGTGCAGCCGCCGCTCGATGCGGTCCCACAACGCGAACGCGAACATGCCGACGAAACGGGAGACGGCGGCCGAGAGCCCCCAGGCCTCGAACGACGCGAGCATGACCTCAGTGTCGGAATGCCCCCGGAATCGGGCGCCGGCCGACTCGAGCTCGGCTGCCAGCGCCCGGAAGTTGTACACCTCGCCGTTGTACGCGATCACGTAGCGCCCGCTCGCCGAGAGCATCGGCTGATGCCCTTCGGCCGAGAGGTCCAGGATCGCCAGACGGCGGAACGCAAGGCCGACGCCGGCTTCCGCGTCGTGCCAGACGCCCTCGTCATCCGGGCCGCGATGTCGAAGTGCTTCCGCCATGCCGGCGAGGCGAGGCGCCCATTGGTCCGCCTCGCACTTCGGATCGAACGCGCCCGCGAAGCCGCACATCGGTCGACACCCCTTCCGCGCCGCGCATTGTAGACGTGGGGGACCTACGTGTTAGCATCCGCCTCGCGCGCCGTCGCGCCCTACGGCCCCTCGTGAAGCTCCTCTTCTTCATCGCTTCGTTGCAGTGCGGCGGCGCCGAGCGCGTGAGCGTGACGCTGTGCAATCACTGGGCGGAACGCGGCTGGGACGTCACGCTCGCGACGTTCGACGACGGCAGCGTGCCTCCGTTCTTCCCGCTCGTCCCGGGCGTGCGCCACGTGACGCTCGGGATCGCCGGACGATCGACCGGCGCCGTCGGCTCGATGATCGGCAATCTGCCGCGCTTACTGCGACTGCGGCGCTTCGTGGCCCGGGAGCGCCCCGATCGCGTCCTCTCGTTCATCGATGAGACGAACGTCCTGGTTCTTCTCGCCACGAGAGGGACGGGGATCCCGGCGGTCGTCTCGGTGCGCACCGACCCCGCGCAGCATGCGATCCCGCGGCCCTGGCGCATGCTCCGGCGGTTGACCTATCCGTGGGCGCGGGCCGTCGTGCTCCAGACGGAGACGGCGGCGGCCCACTTTCCGGCGTCGTGGGCGTCGCGGATCGCCGTGGTCCCGAACCCCGTGCCGAAGGCCGCGAGAGTGGATCCGGCCCCCGGATCGCAAGACGCCTCTCGGCATCGGATCGTGGGCATGGGGCGGCTCGGGAAGGAAAAAGGGTTCGACCTCTTGATCCGCGCGTTCGCCGGGATCGCCCGCGATCATCCCGGGTGGGATGTGACGATCCTCGGGGAGGGCGAAGAGCGCGGGGCGCTGGCCGCTGAGATCGAACGATCGGGGGTCGCCGGGAGGGTGAGCCTCGCCGGCCGCACAGCCGACACCGAGAGTGTCCTCCGCCGGTCCGACCTGTTCGTCCTGCCGTCGCGCTACGAGGGTTTTCCCAATGCGCTGTGC
Source organism: Acidobacteriota bacterium (assembly GCA_043740355.1). Classification (GTDB taxonomy): domain Bacteria; phylum Acidobacteriota; class Polarisedimenticolia; order Polarisedimenticolales; family DASRJG01; genus DASRJG01. The sequence goes on from JAYUCM010000201.1 coordinate 14,152, forward strand.
GAGGCGATGGCGTGCGGAATTCCCGTGGTCGCCTTCGACTGCCGCAGCGGGCCCGCCACGATCGTGAGAGACGGCGTGGACGGCGTGCTGGTCCCCGCCGAGGACGTCGGCGCGCTCTCCTCGGCGATGGCGCGGTTGATCGCGGATCCCCAGCTTCGGCAGCGGATGGGAGCAGCCGCCGCCGAGGTGTCCGACCGGTTTTCCGTGGAGCGGATCGCGTCGCTGTGGGAGCGGATCCTCGTCGGCGGTGCCGCATGAGCGGGCACGCCGCCGAGCTGGCTCGCGGCGTCCGTTTCGGCTTCGGCGCGAACTGGAAGCGCTTCCTCGCCACGGTCGACGAGGCGCGCATCGCGCAGGCGGTCGGCTCCCTCGCGGAGGCGCTCCGCAGGCGGTCGCTTGCGGGGTATCGTTTCCTGGACGCCGGGTGCGGCAGCGGGTTGTTCTCGCTCGCTGCGCGGCGCCTGGGAGCCTCCGTCGTGTCGTTCGACTACGACCCCGCTTCGGTCGCGTGCGCCGTAGAGCTGCGCCGTCGATTCGACGGAGCCGGCGGCGATTGGTCGATTCACGAGGGCTCCGTCCTCGACGCCGCGTTCCTCGAATCCCTCGGGAGGTTCGACGTCGTCTATTCGTGGGGCGTGCTCCACCACACGGGCGCCCTCTGGACGGCGCTCGAGCTGGCGGCGGAGCGCGTGAAGCCCGGCGGTGTGCTCTACGCGTCGATCTACAACGATCAGGGACGGGCGAGCCGTGCGTGGCTTGCCGTCAAGAGGACGTACAACCGGCTTCCGCGCGGACTCCGGTTTCTCGTCCTCGTCCCGTCGCTCGCGGTTCTCTGGGGACCGCGCTTCGCCGTCGAGGCGTTCTCGGGACATCCGGGCCGTTCCTGGCGCGCTTACGCAGCCACGAGCCGCGGCATGTCTCCGTGGCGGGACGTCGTCGATTGGGTCGGAGGGCTTCCCTTCGAGGTCGCGACTCCCGACGAGGTGCTCGCGTTCTGCCGGAAGCGGGGGTTCGCCCTCCGCACGTTGAAAACCCAGGCCGGCGGTCACGGCTGCAACGAATTCGTCTTCGATCGATCCGACCGAGGGGCATGACATGGAGCAGTCGCGGATCTGGGACTACTTCCAAAACGAAGGCGCCGACTCGTTTCTCGGCGCCCGACCACGCCTTCTGTACCTGGCGGATCTGGTCGCCGAGGGCGCCGACGTGCTCGACATCGGCGTCGGCGACGGCACGTTCGAGCGCATCGCCACGGCGCGCGGCCTGCGCGTCCACGTGATCGATCCCGATGCGAAGGCGGTCGAGCGGGCGCGGACCGAGCTGGGCCTCGGCGAGCGGGCGAAGGTCGGGACCGGCACCGCGCTGCCGTGGCCCGATGAATCGTTCGACGCGGTGGTCGTGTCCGAGGTGCTCGAGCATTTCGACGACGCGACACTTCGACGAACCCTCACCGAAGCGAACCGCGTGCTGCGCCTCGGCGGCAGGCTCATCGGGACGGTCCCCGCCGACGAGACGCTCGACGAGCAGCGCGTCGTCTGCCCGGACTGCGGGCGACGTTTCCATCGGTGGGGTCACGAGCAGTCATTCTCGCCGCAGCGCCTGCAATCGTTTCTGAACGAGGCGCTCGACGCAGCCGAAGTGCGCCGCCGTTGGTTCGTGGCCTGGAACCGGCTCAATTGGAAGGGGCGGCTCCAGGCGGCCGCGCGGAAGTCGCTGGCCGTTGCCGGTATCTGGGGCTCAGGTCACAACCTGGTCTTCAGCGCCCAAAAACGGACTCAGTCGTCCTGACGGGGCACATCGTCCGGGAGGGCCTCGTCCGGCGGCGGCTGCGGGCCCAGCCGGATACCGGCGATGTCCGGATCCTCGCCATCGGGAACGGTGCCGGGCTCCGCGGGACGGTCCTTCGCTTCCAACCGGCGCGCCTGCTTCTCCTTCTGCTTCTCGCGTCGGGCCAGTTCTTTTTGGCGTTTCGCGAACGGTCCTCTGGATGTGGCCATGGCTCGAATCCTCGCCGCTGCGACACCGCGGCCCGCGGCAGGAAGCGTACAGACTAGCATCCCGGCCCGCTCGGAAGCACGCCCGCCCAGAGAGTCGCGGTCGGGGACCGCGATACACTGGCGCGATGGCGAAGAGGAACGACAGGAAGAAACCGAAGGCTCCGCTCTGGGTTGCCACTTCGATCGTGGGCCTAGTCCTTCTGGCAGGGGGCGCGATTCTCTACTCGTGTTCCGACCGCCTCCATGCTCCGCGCTATGCCAGCGGATCGCTCAAGGACGACAACGTCCTGCTCATCACGTTGGATACGACGCGGGCGGATCACCTCCCGGTCTACGGCTACAAGAACGTCAAGACGCCGGGTCTCGATCGCCTTGCCGAGACGAGCCTCATTTTCGACGACGCGATCGCACAGGTTCCGTTGACGCTCCCCTCGCACACCTCGATCCTCACCGGGCAGCTTCCCATCGGGCACGGCGTTCGCGACAACGAGGGCTATTTGGTGGATCCGAAGATCACCTCCCTCGCGGCGATCCTGAAGACCGGTGGATACGCCACCGCCGCGTTCGTTTCGGCCTTCGTGCTGGACTCCCGCTTCGGGCTGAATCAGGGGTTCGATTCCTACTTCGACCGCTTCGATGCCTATCGCGAGGTCAATCGCGACGAGATCCAACGGAATGCCGAGGAGACCGAAGCCGAGGTCGAAAAGTGGCTGCCGGCAAACAAGGACAAGCGCTTCTTCTGTTGGGTGCACTTCTACGATCCTCATGAGCCCTACGATCCGCCGGAGCCGTACGCCTCGACGTATGCGTCCAACCGGTACGACGGCGAGATCGCCTACATGGACCGGTCTGTGGGCAAGCTGCTGGCGAAGCTCGAAGATCTGAAGCTCGCCGATCGGACGCTCGTCATCGTCACCGGCGATCACGGGGAGGGATTGGGCGAGCACGACGAGACCACCCACGCGATGCTCCTCTACAGCACGACGCTCCGCGTGCCGCTCCTCATCAAGGTTCCCGGCGGCACCCAGAAGAGGATTCCGGGGATCGTCCGGCACATCGATGTCGCTCCCACCATCCTCGATCTCCTGGGGTTTCCTCCGTCGAGCACGATGCAGGGATCGACGCTGGTTCCGCTGGTCAACGGAACGGAAACGACCCGGCGCGTGGCGTACAGCGAGAGCCTGTACGCGCAATTCCACTACGGATGGAGCCCGTTGAAGAGCATCACGACCGACAAGTACGCATTCATCGATTCGCCCAAGGCCGAGCTGTTCGACCGCAAGGCCGACCCTGGGCAACTGCACAACCTGATCCATGAACAAGAGGCCGTCGCCCAGGATCTCCGTGAGGAGCTCCAAGTCATCACGGATCGGTTCGCAAGGAAAGACCAGAAGGGCCCTCAACCGATGGACGCGGAGGCCCAGGAGAAGCTGCGATCGCTAGGCTACCTCGGCTCACCCGTAGAAAGCACGGCGGAGAGTCTGAAGATCGATCCCAAAGACATGAGCCGGTTGGTGAGCGACATCAGCGCGGGCTTCAGGGCGCTGGCTCGACGGGATTTCCAGGAGGCGCTTCGTCTCGTGGTGCCGGTGGTTCAAGCGGATCCGAACATCGTCGACGCCCACTTGGTCGCCGGGTCGGCGTACTCGAACCTGAAGCAGTACGACAAAGCGTTGAAGGAGTTGTTCGTGGTATTGGCCGTAAAACCCGACCGCATCATGGCGCTGGCCACCGTCGGCTCGACCTATGACGGCATGGGTAACTTGAAGGAAGCCGAGCGCTGGTACCTCAAGGTGTTCGAGCACGACAAGACCCACGCCTTCACCACGATGAGACTCGCGGACCTGTACCGCCGCATGGGCGATCCGGCGAAGGCCGAAGAGTACTTTGCCAGAGCGACGAAGCCCATCGAGAGCTCGCTGGCGACGACGCAGGAGGCGGGGCCGCGCTCGAGGCTCTTGGCCGTCCGCGCCGAATTGGAGTTCCGAGCCGACAAGTTCACCGATGCCGAAAAAGATCTCAAGGCGGCCATCGCATTGACGCCGCAGGACTCGAACCTCCATTTCAATCTCGCCCAAGTCTACGAGATGGAGAAGGACGTTCCGCAAGCGATCGAGAGCTATCGAGCGGAAACGGAAGTCGCCCCCCGGAATTTCGGGGCGCACCTCAATTTAGGGCTGCTCTACTTTCAGGGTGGGCGGATCGAAGAGGCCTCGGCGTGCTTCCAGAAGCTGCTAGAGCTCCAACCGGGAGAGCCCCGGGCCTCGTTTCTTCTCGCCGAGACCTACAACCTGCTGAACAAGAACCTTGAAGAAGCGCTGCAGCTGACGCGGCAGGGGCTCGCCCAGATTCCGGACAACAAGCGCGGATACGCCTTGATGGCGGAGATCTACAAGAAGTTGGGGCGTGACAAGGAAGCCGATGAAGCTTCGGGGATGGCCAAGCGGCGCTGACAGGGATCTTCCGGACCGCTAATCGTAGCGCTTCCGCATCTGCCTCCCGATCGTGGCGACGGCGAGCCGCCGCGTGAAGATGCGGCGCATGAAGAACGAGGCGACGCGATTGGCGCGGCCGGTGACGACGAGCGGCCGGCGACCGAGCGCTTCGAGCGCTTCGCGGACGACATCCGCGGGGTCCTGCGGGCCCGGCGCGAAACCCGTTGCGGCCCCCGGACGTGTCGCGCGCTCGTAACCCGGGGTGAGCGTGGCTCCGGCGCAGCAGGCGAGGACGTCGACGCCGCGCTCCTCGAGCTCGCCCCAAAGCCCTTCGGCCAAGACCAGATTGAACGCCTTCGTGGCGCCGTAGGACGCGACGAGCGGGGTTCCCTGGAACGCGGTCAGAGACGACATCAACACGATCCCCCCGCGTCCGCGATCCGCCATCGCGCGGCCGAACGCATGGACGAGCAGCACGGGCCCGCGTGCGTTCACATGGACGGCGCGCAGGTGGTCCTCGATCGGCGTGTCGAGAAAGCGTCCGACCGAGGAGGCCGCGGCGTTGTAGACGAGGAGGCCGATCTCGAGGCCGCGGCACGCTCCCGCGATCGCGTCGGCGGCGTCTGGGTCGGCGAGGTCGCACGGAACGGTCCGGACATCGACCCCGTTCCGGGCGCGCAGTTTTTCGGCCAAGGCCGCAAGCGGCGCGGTGCGCCGGGAGACGAGAACGAGATGGAGACCCAAGCCCGCAAGCTCGTGCGCGAACGCGGCGCCGATCCCCTCGGATGCGCCGGCGACGAGGGCCGTGGGGCCGTAGCGGTGTGCGAACGGACCCAAAGGCTTACGAGCGGATCAACTCCACGCGCAACCTTCGAGACTGGCGTGGGTGGCAAGCTCCCCGACATCCGCCATCACGGCTTCGCGAACGTCGCGGAGGCGGTCGAAATCCCGCGGATACGAAAGACGCCGAACGGGAACGGCATCCTGCACGCCGCCGATGCGTTCGAACAGTCCGCGCGAGCGCTCCCGGTCGTCCAGGTGGAGTTGGAACGACGCCCGAAGGAGAACCATGAACGCGTCTCGCTCCAGAAACGGCGCGATCGCGACCTCGACGCCGGTGTCGAGTAGGTACAACGCCCGCAACGGCTCGGCGCCCGCCGTGAGCGTGAGCGCCGCGCTGTCCCGGTCGAGCCGGCGCTTCGCGGTGTAGTGCGCGACGGGCGTCGCGCTGGACCGTTCGTCGAACAAGCGCGCGAGCGGATCCGGGAGGAGCCGAAGGCCGGGGTAGGTTGCGAGCGCCTCGAAGACGGCGGCCGCCGTCCGCCGGACCACGATGCCGTCGTCGCCGAGAAGCGGATGCCCGGCGCGCGCGAAATCAGCGCAGAGGGTCGACTTGCCGGACCCCGAATCCCCGAGAAACGCGATCGCGCCTTGCGGTGACCCAACGCACCCCGCGTGGAGCACCAGGGAACCGCGATGGGTGAGAACCCGAGGCAGGACCTGGTCGATCAGCAGGTGTTCGAGGGTGCCGGGTGTAAGCGTCGGGAGGGGACGACACTCGATAGCGCCGCCGTCATCGATGAGAAACGTCGCGAGCCCCGGGAAACCGAGGCGATAGGCGTCGCCTTCGCGGGCGCACGACAACACGATATCCCCGTCCGGCGATCGCCAATGGTGATCCCATCGTTCATCGGCGCATCCGGGCCGATGGGGAGAGTCGATCCGAACACGGAAATCCGCGACGCCGCATTCAGCCTCCGGAAGCGCCGAAAGCAGCACATCGCTCTCGAGGACGAGATCCGCGAACCGGTAGAACACGGCTAGGGCCGGGGGTTCTTCCCACTCGAACCCTCGTTGGCGTTCCCCGATCCTCCCGTGGTCAGGTCTTTCAGCGTTCCATACTTCTCGAGACTCGGTTTTTGGTAGGACTTCCGCTCAGGCAAGGTCTCAGTCTCGTGTAGGGAAGTCATGACGTTCGCTCTCCTTAAATAAGAACCCGAGCCCGTCATCCCGCCATGGGGAGACAGGGAAGCGCCGCCGGGCCGTTCGCACGCGCAGCGAGATCATACCTCTTCGATCTCGTTTTGCGAAGCCAAGAAGAAAGCACCGCGGCCGTCCAGATTCGTTCGGCGGCCTCGACGTCCCCGCGGAGGTAGCGGTCGTAGAGAGTCCGCACCTTCACGCGATCCACGTAGGGCGCCAACTCGCTCATGTCCGAGGAGAGCTCGCGAGCCAGGAATTCGCCCGATTGCTCGACGACCGCGGTCAAGAAACGCCACCCGAGCCGGACCCAACGCCCGCGACGCCAGCGCACTTCGTCGGGAAGCAGCCCGGCCGAGGCTCGGCGGACGATCCACTTCGACCAGCCGTGACGGACCTTTTGATCCCACGGGAGTGCGAGACAGAATTCAACGACGCGCCTGTCGAAAAACGGGTGGCGTGCCTCGATGCCCTGGGAGGCGGCGACCCGATGGTAGCGCTCCAACGCCGCGCCGATCTGGGGGTGTGCGATTTCCCGCGCCTGACGCTCGCGCGGGGTGCGCGCGGAGCGGCGGTCTCGATGAGCCCACAACGCGTCGAGTCGCCCCTCGACATCGGTCCTCGCCGCGAAGTCGCGGCCGATGATCGAATCGGCCACGGTGGAACGGACGGCGCTCCTCCGTTTGAAGGGGCGCGCCGCCGCGCGCAGGACATCCGGAGCGAAGGCGCGACCGGCGTTCGCGGCGAGGAATCGCGTCGCCGCCGGCCAAGGACCGTAGGTGCCCGTGTAGAAATCGGCGAAGCCCCGTGCTTCGCGAAGTGCTGCGCCCCAGGCGCCCGAGCGCAGCAGGTCCGCGAGGATGTCCGGCTCGTGCGACGCGACGGTGTCGCCGTCCACGCCGTCGAGGACCGTGCCGAAGCCGCGCCGCCGCGCGGCGCAATACGACAGGAGGGGAATCAGCATCGAGCTGTCGAACGGCTCTTCCATCGAATCGACGAACGCAGCGATCTCGTCCCGGAACGCCCCGACGTCGCCCGGGCGGATCGCGATCGGCTCGAGTCCCGGAAGCTCCAGGACGGCGCGGATGTGGCGCGACTCCTCGCAGCCGGGTTCGTCGGTCATGGCCGAGAGCGTCGTGAGCGCCGGGGCGCGGCCCGCGTGCAGGATCGCGCGCGCATGGCCGACGATGGTCGAGGAATCGAGCCCGCCGCTCAGCATCGACGCGGCCGGCCCTGAAAGCCGGCAGCGGACCGCTTCGGCGAAGATCTCGCGGAACGCCTCGGCATAGGCGGTGTCGTTCGCGAAAGAGATCTCGCGCGACGAATCCGGCCTCCAATACGCCGCCACCGCGACGCGACCGGCCTCGAACGTCAACCGGTGCCCCGGGGGAAGCCGCAGGACCCCGACGTAGAACGTGCTCGTCCGGTCGACGCATTCGAGAGCGGAGACGCAAACGTCGGCAATGCGAGCCTCGTCGAGTTCGAGCGGGAGGCCGTCGAGCTCTGCGATCGCCGATGCCCGCGTGGCGAAGGCGAGTCCGATCGCCGACGCCCGATAGTAGAACGGCCTGACGCCCAGCTGGTCCCGCGCGCCGAACGCACGCCGGGTCCGATCGTCGTAGACCACGAACGCGAAATCGCCGAGGAGCTTCGAGGCGCAATCCTCGCCCCAACGCTCGTAGGCCCGCAGAATCAGCGCGAGGTCGGTGATCTGCGCCCGCTCGCAGGCGTCGAGGTCCAGGCGGAGCAGAAGTTCGCCGCGATTGTCAAGCCTCGCCTCGCCGGTGACGGTGGGACCGCTCACGAGGCCCCTTCCGGCGAAGCGCCGAAGTTCCGGTCGAACGCGGGGAATCGGAGGGCGATGTCGTCGGCGTCGTTGAGCGGCCGGCCCCTGTACTCGACCCAGGCGTGGGCGTGAAGCGTTCCGTTCTCGCGATGGACACCCACCCGCAGGATCGTCTCGATCCCGTCCCGTTTGAGGAGCCACCAAAGCAGGAGCGATCGTCCTAGGCAGCTCGCGCGGAAGGGCCCGCGGCCGGCGGCGATGGTCACGACCTTGGAGACGCAGAGGGCTCGGACCGATGCGGCTTGCTCCGTCGGGAACCCCGCGCTCCGCGGCCGCGGCCAACCGGCCATGGCGGCGTGCAATCGCCGGAAGCCCAAAACCGAGAGGCCGCCGGCGACGAGGGGCGTCGCGGCGTAGGCGACGATCAGGAGTCGCCTCTCCGCGCCGGTCAACGCGCGGAGCTTGGCGAGTTCACGCATCTCCGGTCCGCAACAGCCCGCGGCCGACGAGCTCGTCGATGAGCGCGGCCATATCGCGTTCGAGCTCGTCGGGGGAGACGTCGTACTCAACGAGCATGACCGCAAACGCGTCTCGGATCGTGGGAGCCGTCGTGACGAGGTTCCAGAGGCGCCTCCCGGCGGCGTTCAATCCGAAGTAGGTCTCGGTCTCGAGATCGAGCAGGATCGCCTCGTCGCCCAACTCTTTGCAGAGAACGCGGGTTGTCGCGAAGGCTCGTCCCTCGAGAGAAACGATCATGGCGTCAGCTCCGTCGTCGCCGCTCACACGGCGCCGCGACGGATCAGTCCGCAGAGATGCTCGATGCGACCGACAGGGCGTCCGTAGCGTGCGGCGATCCACCACGTTTCGGGCCACAGGGTGCGGCCGATCAAGCGCGCCCCGTCGCGCGGACGATCGACAAGCCCCAGCATGAAGAGATGGCGCCGTGCCTTGCGGGTGAGGTCGCGGCCGGCGAGAAGCGCGCGAGGAGTGACGAACGCGCGAAGCGCCGCGCGCCGCGCGAGCGTCGGACGGAGCCCGGAGATGGCGGCGTCGCAGCCGGGAAGACCTATCAGTCGGTTCGCCGTGTCGAGCACGAGCCAGGTCGCCGTCGCGAGCCGCCACGCCCGAGCGCGTTTTGCGACCGCATCCCAATCGATGGCGTGCGTGCGCGCAAGTACCGCGATGTCCATCAGCCCGCGTAGCGGCGCCTGGCCGAATTGATTGACGACGACGTGAAACGCGGTTTGGAGCACCGCGTCCTCCGCCGCCAATCGGAGTGCATGGCGACCCGGGCCCATCGGCTCCGCGCGGCGCCAGAGCCCCTCCGTATCCAGGTGGGCCGCGCGCTGGATCCACCACCCCGGAAACGCCCCGTAGTGCAGCTCGACGAGGCCATGCTCGCCACGCTCATGGCGAAATACGAGCTCCCCGCAAGAGCGCCGCTGGAGCGCAGGTGGACGGTTGGGCAGGTTCGGCTCTTGGCGGAATCCGATCGCGCGAAGCCTCGAGGCGGCGCGCGGCAAGTCGTCGTCCCGAACCCAGATGTCGAGGTCGGACATGGGACGGAACGACCTGTCGCGGTAGGCCGAAGCGGCGATGGCCGCCCCCTTGAGCAACACCATCGGGAGGTGCTCGGCCTCGAAGCGTCGCTCGATGCGGTCGAGGGTCGCAAAGTGCGACAGGTTTCCCGCCGCGGCGCCGAGCGCCGCCCCCCTCAGCATCGCGGCAAACTCCGGATCGTCGGGAGCGGCGGACGCGAAGCCGAGCGCCCCGAAATCGTTACGTGCAAGCCACGCGGCCAACCGGCGGCGATCGACGATCGCCGTGAGCTCGCTCCGGCCGGTCGGCGCGGCGAGACCGGACGCGGTCTGCGCCAGTCGAGACAATACGCCACGCGCGTCACCGTCATCGCGCCAAGGACAACCGACACGAGCCCCCCAAGGCTCGGTGCGAACGGGCATCACGCTCGAACAGTAGCCGCGAACGCGGGCACGGGTCAAGAACAACGATCAGAATGCACCGGCACGGAGGGACCGATGGACGAGCCCCGCCCGATCAAAAACCTCGACGGCAATCCTCGGTGCTCCTGGTGCGCCGGAAACGACGACATGGTCGCCTACCACGACGTCGAGTGGGGGTTTCCCGTGGTGGACGACCGGCGGCTTTTCGAGAAACTCTCCTTGGAGGGATTCCAGTCGGGGCTGTCCTGGCTGACGATTCTCCGGAAACGCGAGGCGTTCCGCCGTTCCTTCGCCGGGTTCGACGTCGACAAGGTCGCTCGCTTCGGCTCGCGTCACGTCGAACGGATGATGGAAGACGCCTCGATCGTGCGGCACAGGGGAAAAATCGAATCGGTGATCGGGAACGCCCGACGTGCGCTCGTGCTGGCCGGCGAGTTCGGTTCGATCGCCACCTACGTCTGGCGCTACGAGCCCGATCCGGCGACACGTCCGACGATGGCTTCCACCTCGCCCGAATCGGTTGCCCTGTCCAAGGATCTCAAGAAGCGCGGATGGACGTTCGTCGGTCCGACCACCATCTACGCGTTCATGCAAGCGATGGGGCTCGTGAACGACCATGCGCGCGGGTGCACGTCGCGTCCCCACGCGGAGACGGCGAGGCGGACGCTGCGAAGGCCCTGACGGCGGGGGGCGTTCGGGCGAATCCTCAGCGGGGCGCGACCAGCCGCCGAACCTCCCCGGTGAGGAGAGGCCGCATCGCGCCGGCCGCGAGATCGCCGATGCGCACCCCGCCGATCGCGACGCGAACGAGCTTCAGCACCTTGGCGTCGAGCGCCTCCACCATCCGGCGCACCTGACGGTTCCGGCCTTCGGTGATCGTGATCTCGAAGACCGTCTTGCCGCCACGTTGAGGCAGACGCGTCACGACGGCAGGGCTCGTCTTGCCGTCCCTGAGTGCCACGCCCGCACGGAGCCGCCCCAGCTCGTCGTCGCTCAAGTGCCTGGAGGCCTTCACGAGGTAGGTCTTGGCGACCTTGAATTCGGGATTCGTCAGGGTCTCGGCGAACGAAGAGTCGTTCGTCATCACGAGAAGGCCGCTGCTGTCCAGGTCGAGCCGGCCCACCGGGAAGAGGAAACGATCGCGCTCCGGAAGCAAGTCGTAGACGGTCCTCCGCCCCTGCGGGTCGCGGTAGGTCGTCAGGTACCCCTTCGGCTTGTGGAGGAGAACGTAGACCTTGGACACGGCGCGCAGCAGCTCGCCGTCGAGCGCGACCCTGTCCTTCTCCACGTCGATCCAGTGTTCAGGGCTTGTGACGACGCGGCCGTTGACCTCGACGCGCCGCTCCACGATCCAGCGCCGCGCTTCCGTGCGGGAGCAAAGACCCGCCTTCGACAGCACGCGATCGAGCGTTTTCTTGGCGCCCGTTCGTTTCGCGGCGTTTGCCATGATTGCGAACGGTAACATCGCGCCGGGTGCTTCGGTCGACCCGGCCTAGCGGCCGATGCCGCCTCGTGGCATTCTCTTGCGGGGGAAAACGCGATGAAAGCCTCTCGAACGCTCCTTGTGCTCACTGTTTTCGCGGCGCGCGCGGGCGCAACGGCCACGCCCCCCGCGGGTTTCCGGGACACGGTGCTGTTTGGCGG